>NZ_JBFRPB010000001.1:0-288 GCF_041471785.1 Vibrio sp. 10N.261.51.C6
ACTGTCAGCAGTGCGACCGTAGCCATCGATGAAACTGACAAAGCGGTAACGACATCAGGAACGTTGACCAGCACCGATGTAGACAACCCAGACAACACGTTTGCGCCGGATTCTATTTCCGGCACCAACGGTGACCTGACTATTGATGCCAATGGTCATTGGGTATTCACAGCTAACAGCGCGTTTAATCAATTGAATGTCGGCGATAAAGTCGAAGAGACCTTCACTGTCTCGTCCATCGATGGCACACCATCAACCATCAAAGTCACGATTAACGGAACCAACGAT
>NZ_JBFRPB010000002.1:0-476 GCF_041471785.1 Vibrio sp. 10N.261.51.C6
CCGGATTCTATTTCAGGCACCAACGGTGACCTGACTATTGATGCTAATGGTCATTGGGTGTTCACTGCCAACAGCGCGTTTAATCAGTTAAATATCGGCGACAAGATCGAAGAGACCTTCACGGTGTCGTCTGTTGATGGCACACCCTCGACCATCAAGGTGACGATTAACGGTACTAACGACACCGCTACTGTCAGCAGTGCGACCGTCGCCATCGATGAAACCGACAAAGCGGTAACTACCTCAGGTACGCTAACCAGTACTGACGTGGATAATCCAGATAATACCTTCACGCCCGATTCCATTGCAGGCACAAATGGCGACCTGACTATTGATGCTAATGGTCATTGGGCGTTCACCGCCAACAGCGCGTTTAACCAATTAAACGTCGGCGATAAAGTCGAAGAGACCTTTACGGTATCATCAGTTGATGGAACACCGTCGACCATAAAAGTGACGATTAACGGCACTAATGA
>NZ_JBFRPB010000003.1:0-977 GCF_041471785.1 Vibrio sp. 10N.261.51.C6
GTACCTGAAATAGAATCCGGTGTAAACGTGTTGTCTGGGTTGTCTACATCGGTACTGGTGAGGGTACCTGAAGCTGTTACCGCTTTGTTAGTCTCATCGATGGCAACGGTCGCGCTGCTGACAGTAGCTGCATCGTTAGTGCCGTTAATCGTCACTTTGATGGTTGACGGTGTGCCATCAACCGACGATACCGTAAAGGTCTCTTCGATCTTGTCGCCGACATTCAATTGATTAAACGCGCTGTTAGCGGTGAATACCCAGTGACCATTGGCATCAATGTTGAGGTCGCCATTTGTGCCTGCAATGGAGTCTGGAGTGAACGCATTATCCGGATTATCGACATCGGTGCTGGTTAATGTTCCTGAAGTCGTTACTGCTTTGTCGGTTTCATCGATAGCGACGGTCGCGCTGCTGACTGTTGCTGCATCGTTAGTGCCATTAATCGTGACCTTGATCGTCGAAGGGGTGCCATCGATGGACGACACCGTGAAGGTCTCTTCGACCTTATCGCCGACATTCAATTGATTAAATGCACTGTTGGCGGTGAAGACCCAATGACCATTAGCATCAATAGTCAGGTCACCATTGGTGCCAGTAATCGAATCCGGTGTGAATGCATTATCTGGATTATCCACGTCAGTACTGGTCAACGTTCCTGATGTGGTTACCGCTTTGTCAGTTTCATCCACACTGACCGTTGCGGTACTGACCGTCGCTTTATCGTTGTTGCCATTAATCGTCACTTTGATGGTCGACGGTGTGCCATCAACAGAATTTACGGTAAAGGTTTCCTCAACCTTATCGCCGACGTTCAATTGATTAAACGCACTGTTGGCGGTGAATGTCCATTGGCCATTAGCACCAATGGTGAGGTTGCCGTTGGTGCCAGTAATCGAATCCGGTGTGAATGCATTATCTGGATTATCGACGTCGATACTGGTTAGGGTGCCTGACGTGGTTACCGCTTTGTCAGTTTC
>NZ_JBFRPB010000003.1:1714-3099 GCF_041471785.1 Vibrio sp. 10N.261.51.C6
GCTTTGTCAGTTTCATCGATGGCAACGGTCGCACTGCTTACCGTCGCTTTATCATTGGTGCCATTAATCGTAATTTTGATGGTGGATGGTGTGCCATCGACCGAATTGATGGTGAACGTCTCTTCGACTTTATCGCCAACGTTTAATTGATTGAATGCGCTGTTAGCGGTGAATGTCCAATGGCCATTGGCATCAATGGTGAGATCACCATTAGATCCAACAATGGAGTCTGGCGTAAATGTGTTATCTGGATTATCAACATCGGTACTAGTCAATGTTCCTGAAGTAGTTACCGCTTTGTCTGTTTCATCCACACTGACCGTTGCGGTACTGACCGTCGCTTTATCATTGGTGCCATTAATCGTGACTTTTATGGTTGAGGGTGTGCCATCAATAGACGAGACAGTGAAAGTTTCTTCAACTTTATCGCCGACATTTAACTGATTAAATACGTTGTTGGCGGTGAATGTCCAATGGCCATGGGCGTCGATGTTTAGGTTGCCGTTGGCACCAATAATTGAATCCGGTGTGAACGCATTATCTGGATTATCCACGTCAGTACTGGTCAATGTTCCTGATGTCGTTACTGCTTTGTCAGTCTCATCGATGGCTACGGTCGCGCTACTGACAGTAGCGGCGTCGTTAGTGCCGTTAATCGTCACTTTGACCGTTGACGTTGTGCCATCAATAGACGATACAGTGAAGGTCTCTTCGACTTTATCGCCGACGTTTAGTTGATTAAACGCGCTGTTGGCGGTGAAGGTCCATTGGCCATTAGCACCAATGGTGAGGTTGCCGTTGGTGCCAGTAATGGAATCTGGAGTGAACGCATTATCCGGATTATCGACATCGGTGCTGGTTAATGTTCCTGAAGTCGTGACTGCTTTGTCGGTTTCATTGATGGCAACGGTCGCGCTACTGACAGTAGCGGCGTCGTTAGTGCCGTTAATCGTCACTTTGATCGTTGACGCTGTGCCATCAATAGACGAGACAGTGAAGGTCTCTTCGATCTTGTCGCCGACATTCAATTGATTAAACGCGCTGTTAGCGGTGAATACCCAGTGACCATTAGCACCAATGGTGAGGTTGCCGTTGGTGCCAGTAATGGAATCTGGAGTGAACGCATTATCCGGATTATCGACATCGGTGCTGGTTAATGTTCCTGAAGTCGTGACTGCTTTGTCGGTTTCATTGATGGCAACGGTCGCGCTGCTGACAGTAGCTGCGTCATTAGTGCCGTTAATCGTGACTTTAATGGTCGAAGGTGTGCCATCAATGGACGAGACAGTGAAGGTCTCTTCGACTTTATCGCCGACGTTTAGTTGATTAAACGCGCTGTTGGCGGTGAAGACCCAATGTCCACTGGCATCAATAGTTAGGTCGCC
>NZ_JBFRPB010000004.1:0-40377 GCF_041471785.1 Vibrio sp. 10N.261.51.C6
TGGGTTCATGGGGCGGATACGCTTAACTAGCGTTTCGTTAGTCATACAGAGTTTCGCTAGCGATACAGAAAATAAAAAACCAGAGCATCGGCTCTGGTTTTTTGTTTATAGAGAAGGGGATTGACCTTAATGAATGTGGTATGCGATCACAAAATCAATAAACAATCTCACTTTCTCTGGTAGATGGTCTTTGTGGTTATAAAGCATGTAAATATCACGAGGGTTAGCGCTCCAGTCTTCTAAAACTTGCACTAAGCTGCCATCTTCAATGTATTCACGAATCATCACGTCAGGCATCAGGGTGATACCTAGGCCTTCTGAGCACGCTTGTCTTACGACATTAAGCGCATTGGCGTTGAAACGGCCTTTCTCGCTATTCACCACCGTCTCTTCATTCGAATTACTCAGCTGCCACTTAATTAGCGGGTAGCCTTTGAGTAGCGAATGGTTCGCTAGCTCTTCAGCATGGCTTGGAGCTGGGTTCTTCGCTAAGTACTCAGGGCTCGCGATAAGAATATCTTTGACTTCACTGATTTTTCGAGCGATTAGGCTTGAATCACGCTGAGGGCCGACTCGGAAAATTACGTCCCACTCCGTTGGATCCAGCTGATCCGCTTGGTTGTTCATCATCAGCTCAATATTGATATCAGGGTATTGAATCATGAATTCACTGAACATTGGCATCATCATGCGCTTGGTCAGGTTTGAGGGTGCCGTAATACGAATCTTACCGGAAGCGCCTTTGCACACGTCAGTTAACTCTTCTGCAGTAGAAGAGAGACGTTGCAACAGCGGAGAGCATTCATTGAAGAAACGTTCGCCTGCCTCTGTTAAAGAAAGTTTACGCGCGTGTCTATTGAGAAGCCTAAGGTTCAAAGAATCTTCTAAGGCTTGGATGCGTCGTGTGATGGTCGCAACCGGAATCATAGTCTTGCGCGATGTTGCGGTGTAGCTCCCATTTTCAACGACGAGTCGAAAGAGGTTTAAATCATCTAATTTCATAAATCCAGACACATTTGTTTACAATCTCATCTAATTTATACGTAACAGTGAGATCAATGTTTGCGTTACGTCAACTCGTTGCACTATTTACAAGTATTCCAACCCTCGTCACGAATTACCAGTAAAGAGTGCAAATTTGTGTATTTAGCATTTTATTACTAAGTTTTATATTAGTTCTTAGAACAGATAACAATAATAATTCGACTTAGTTTTGTGAGGTTATAGATTATGTACAAAACTCACAGTCAGCCAGTAATGACCTCGGCTCAGGAAGTAATTAACCAAAAATGCGTGATGTTGGTTGATGATGATCCTATTTTTCGCCGTATAACCAGCGCGTACCTAGACAAGGTAGGTTATAAAGTGGTTGAGGCTGAAAATGGACTGGACGCTTTGCAGAAACTTAGAGACTCAGCGCCAGATTTAATTGTGTGTGACTTATCAATGCCAATACTTGATGGCATAGAGCTTGTGGAAGAGCTCAGTTTAGAGTACCCGTCACTGCCTATGATCGTTGTGTCTGGCACTGATGATATGTCTGACGTGGCGAAAGCCTTGCGATTTGGTATTAAAGACTTCTTGGCGAAGCCGTTAGAGGATCACCGTCACCTAGGAAGTGCGATTGCGAATACATTGACAGATTCGTTCGATAACATTTCAGACCAACGAGATTTTTCGAGCCAATGGTTCTGTGTGGATGATGGGGGAGAGATCCCTGAAGACCAAGAACTGCATTGGCACCTGAATTACCTTCAAGATAACCCAAGCGCAGCAAAAGACTTACTGCATGCGCTGCTTCCAGAGAAAGATACGCGACAAGGCTCATGGCGTTGCAGTTACCGGTTACTGCAATCAACAGAGATGATGCCACTTGTGTTTGACTATGCGTGGATGATGAACGGGCAGTTTGCTTTTTACCTCGTCGATTCATCGTCGTCTGATAATGGCGGCTCCGCGACAACATTGTTAGTGAGAGCGCTGTTCCACGATTTCATAAGAAACAGAAAAGATTTTAATGTTGATCTCAAAGATATTGCTGAAATCTTAGAGAAGGGGATTCGTTGCTCTAAATGCTCCACCCCAGTGAATGCCTTGTTTGGTGTTGCTGACCTTGCCGAGGGAACCATCTCCATTTTGCCTGCGGGTCTAGACGGGCAATGGTCGAATGGTGAATTGAATCAATATATTGCAGCAGGTGAGCGCTTGGGTGAGAACTGCAAGAAGAACTTTATTACGCGGGACCTTCCGATCGAACAGGGCTGCCAACTGTCGTTGAGCCTACTTGGAGCGGCAAGTTTTAGTTTAGACATACACCAAGGGTCTACTGATTAACCCTATATTTCCTCGGTTTTTGTGAATAATTGATTAAGGTATAGTTGCGCAAATGGTGTGGCTATGCCTTTTTTGTTAAATGTCGATTTAGCAAAGCGGGTTTGGTTCGCCGGATACTTACCTTCACTAACAAAAACAAGAAGCAATCATGGCAGATAACAAAGACTTTCAAGACCCGTTTAATGTATTCTACTTTTTAGGATTTTTAGCCGCATTTTTAATGATTCCATTGCTACCAGCAACACTTACGTTGATCCGTGTATTCAATGGTTACGCAACATTCTAGTTAAGCTGTCGTCGCCGATTGGTGATAGCTAACTCAAGGAGGCCACAATTAGCGTTCGAGTTTTAAGCCTCAATATTGCTGGTGGCCTTTGTATATTTCTCGCAGTTCTAGGGATAGTTTTGCCCGTTCTGCCAACCACTCCTTTTCTCCTTCTTGCCAGCGCATGCTTCATGCGAAGCAATCCGAAAGTTCATAAATGGATGCATGAGCACAAAACGCTGGGTCCTTTGCTGAACAATTGGTATCAACACGGTGCCGTCACCAAACAAGTTAAAACGCGTGGCGTATTCTTTATCTTGTTGAGTTTTGCGTTATCCATCTACTTTGCCCCTATCATTTGGGTCAAGGCTTTCCTAATTTGTGTACTTGTTATTCTTCTCACATGGTTTATGCGACTTCCAACCCATGAGTTGGTTGCTGACAGCAAAGAAAATCACTACCATTAAGCCAGTGTGCCTGCTTGTATAGCGGGCGTTTATTATTTCAGCAATCAGAGTTATGACTCTCGTTGCAATGAATACCAATCGTACCTTTCCTTAATTCCGAGCGTTGATGTTTGATTCGTTAACGAGAGTTTGGAAAGCGGCCTAATGAAGTGCATAAGATTATGAACACAGAAAAAATCTCTCTGATCAAAGCAAGCATCAAAAGCATTCCTGATTACCCTAAAGCGGGTATTTTGTTCCGTGACGTAACAAGCTTGATGGAAGATCCAGTAGCTTACAAAGCGACTATCGACCTGCTAGCGGAAACATACAAGGACATGGGCTTTACTAAGATCGTTGGTACTGAAGCTCGTGGTTTCCTATTTGGTGCGCCTTTGGCACTTGAGCTAGGTGTTGGCTTCATTCCTGTTCGTAAGCCGGGCAAGCTGCCTCGTCAAACTGTGGCACAATCTTATGAGCTTGAGTACGGCACCGACACTCTAGAAATCCATACTGATGCTATCGTTGAAGGCGATAAAGTGTTGATGGTTGATGATTTGCTAGCAACGGGCGGTACGATTGAAGCAACAACAAAGTTGATTCGTCAGCTTGGTGGTATGGTAGAACACGCTGCATTTGTTATTAACCTTCCAGAAATCGGTGGTGACAAGCGCTTACAAGGCTTAGGTCTAGAAGTGTTTAGCATCTGCGAATTCGACGGTCATTAATCCTTTTCGGAATTATTCATGAGCTATCTTGCGTTAGCGCGAAAATGGCGACCAACCAAATTCAAAGAAGTGGTTGGTCAAGCCCATGTTTTAACAGCATTAGAGAATGCCCTTAGCCAGAATAGGTTGCACCACGCATACCTGTTCAGCGGTACACGAGGTGTTGGTAAAACAACCATCGGTCGTTTGTTTGCTAAGGGACTCAACTGTGAAACAGGCATTACCTCAACACCTTGTGGTGAATGTGCAACCTGTAAAGAAATCGATGAAGGTCGCTTTGTTGACCTGCTCGAGATCGATGCGGCATCACGAACTAAGGTAGAAGATACCCGCGAGCTTCTGGACAATGTTCAGTACAAGCCTGCACGTGGTCGCTTCAAGGTTTACCTAATCGATGAAGTCCACATGCTTTCCAGGCACAGCTTTAACGCGCTTCTAAAGACCTTAGAAGAGCCGCCTGAGTATGTGAAATTCTTGCTCGCAACAACGGATCCACAGAAGCTTCCAGTAACGATCTTGTCGCGTTGTTTGCAGTTCCATCTTAAGCCGATCAGCGTTGATAATATTCACGAGCAGCTCGATCATATTCTTGAACAAGAAGATGTGACGTCTGAATCTCGTGCGCTTGGAATGATTGCTCATGCTGCTGATGGCAGTATGCGTGATGCGCTAAGCCTTACAGACCAAGCTATCGCATTGGGTAATGGCAATGTCGTAACAGATACTGTTGCTCACATGCTCGGAACACTGGATACCGACCAAGCTATCCACTTGCTTGAAGCGATTAGCAGTAAGCAGCCACAGCAAGCGATGGCGTGTATCCAAAGCCTTGCTGAGAACGGTGTTGAGTGGGATGGTTTGCTGAATCAGCTTGCGGCCCAACTGCATCGTCTTGCGATGTTCCAAGCTTTGCCATCTACATTAGATAAGGCACAGCCTGACGCTGAGAAGCTTGAACTACTGAGCAAAGCGCTTAGCCCACAAGACATTCAACTCTACTACCAGATCGTATTGAAAGGTCGTGAAGACTTACCATTGTCGCCAACCGCTCGCGTTGGTATTGAGATGGTGGTTTTACGCATGTTGGCATTTAGACCAGCTGAACAAGCGGTTGCTAAGGCAATCTCGACTCAGTCGGCAAGCCCAGCGCCAGTTCCAGCAGCTCAAGCTCAGAACGTTGCTCAGTCAGTGAGTCAACCTGCGCCAATGGCAGCTCCGAGACAGCCTCAGATGCAACAACAGGCGCCTCAACAGCAAGCTATGCAGCAGCCACCCGTGCAACAGACTCCAGCACAGTATTCAGATTCGCAAGGTTACGCTGAACATTCAGGCAACCAAGGTTATCCTGAGCAGGATTACCCGCATAGCCAGTATGACGCGCCTCCTGCTTATGATGAGCGTCCAAGCTACGGTGCAGAGCAGCCTCAGCAGCAACAAACGAATTATCAAAACCAGAGTCCGGTTCAACAGCCAAGCGCTGCACCTTCTGCTCCGCAAGAGCAGCCAGCGCGTGCAACTTCGCCTGTGAGTGGTTTACGCCACCAATTACGTTCTCAACGTAGAGGCAGTTCGGCAACAGAAAACAAAGGCTCGGCGCCAAAAAAGGCTAAAGCGACACCAGCTAAAACTTCAGTTCTTGATCGAGTTGCTCAGCAACACGGTGGTTCTGAGCGGGTGTCGCCAGCTTCTTTATCATCCTCTTCGACAGAAAATGTGACCAACGATAATGAACCTTATCGCTGGAAACCGTCTAAACCTGTAGTGAAAGAGGTGAGCAAAGAGCTTACACCTACTCAGATCAAGCGTGCGTTGGAGCATATTAAGACACCAGAAATGGTCGATAAATTGCTTCAAGAGTCGATTGCTCAAGATGAATGGTCAGCCACGATTCAAAAGCTAGAGACAGCCAAGCTTGTTGAACAGTTAGCATTGAACTCAGTGTTTGCTAAAAACGACACATCAATCACTTTAACGTTAAGAGCGAGCCAAGCTCATTTGAATACCGACCGTGCGCAGAGTGAGCTATTGCAGTCTCTCAATACTGTGCTTGGAGAAGAGTGTCATTTGAGTGTTGAAATCGGTGATGGTGGAGAAACGCCGCTAGAATTACGAGAACGACTGTATCAAGGTAAGTTGAAAGACGCGTTTACCGCTTTAGAAAACGATGCCAACGTACAGTTCATTGAAAGACGTTTTGCCGCTGAACTCGACAGAGACAGCGTTCGTCCTATCTAGAACGTTTTCTTGTTTAGTGACCGGCATATCATCCCAGATAAGCAAATCTGAGAACTGAACATCGAGGGGTTGAATCACACTGTTTTAACCCCCATTTAAGCTCGTATAGCTTAATTAATTTTAATAAACCAATTAGACCAGAGAGTATTAACATGTTTGGTAAAGGCGGTATGGGCAACATGATGAAGCAAGCCCAGCAAATGCAAGAGCGCATGCAAAAGCTTCAAGAAGAAATCGCAAATATGGAAGTTACAGGTGAGTCAGGTGCTGGCCTTGTAAAAGTAACGATCACTGGTAGCCACAGCGTTCGCCGTGTTGATATCGATGAAAGCCTAATGGAAGACGATAAAGAGATGCTTGAAGATCTTATCGCTGCTGCTTTCAACGATGCGGCTCGTCGCGTTGAAGAAACTCAAAAAGAGAAAATGGCTAGCGTAACTGGCGGAATGCAACTTCCACCAGGTATGAAGATGCCTTTCTAAGTAACTTATTCTTAAAGGTTAATTCAGGTGGTGGTTTGTGTTGAACAGGCTATTACTTGAACATTAGAACGGTTAAATATGCGTACCAGTCATATGCTGGAGCATTTGATGGAGGCCTTACGTTGTCTACCTGGGGTTGGCCCCAAGTCGGCGCAGCGTATGGCCTTTCATTTGTTACAGCGCGATAGAAAAGGCGGCCTACAGTTGGCTGAAGCTCTTAGCCAAGCAATGACCGAAATTGGTCACTGTAATGAGTGCCGTACTTTTACTGAAGAAGATACTTGCCACATTTGTACCAATCCTAAACGTCAGGAAAATGGTCAAATCTGTGTAGTAGAGAGCCCTGCAGACATTGCAGCTATCGAAGCAACTGGCCAATATTCAGGCCGTTACTTTGTATTGATGGGTCACCTTTCACCACTTGATGGTATTGGTCCAAGTGACATCGGTCTCGATGTTTTGGACTACCGCCTGCGTCGTGGTGATATCTCGGAAGTAATCCTAGCGACTAACCCAACAGTTGAAGGGGAAGCGACAGCGCATTACATTGCTGAGCTATGTAATGCCCATGAAGTGAACGCAAGCCGTATCGCTCATGGTGTTCCCGTTGGTGGTGAGCTAGAGCTGGTGGATGGCACCACGCTTTCGCACTCCTTACTCGGTCGTCATAAGATCTAAAAAAGCCGCTTGGTGAAGCATCACTAAGCGGCTTTTTCTTTTATTGCTTTAGACGTTTTTCAGCGCTTAATCTGAACCTCTTACCGCTTTGTATATCATCGCGCCAATCACGGCACCAATAATCGGTGCAATCCAGAATAGCCACAATTGCGAAACGGCCCAATCACCGACAAATACAGCCACGCCGGTACTTCGAGCAGGGTTCACAGAGGTGTTGGTTACAGGAATACTGATAAGGTGAATCAAGGTCAAACAGAGACCAATCGCGATAGGTGCAAATCCAGCCGGTGCTTTCGAATCAGTCGCGCCCATAATCACGAATAGGAAAACCATGGTCATGACTACTTCACAAACGAGAGCCGCAGTGAGCGAGTAACCGCCCGGTGAGTGTTCACCATAACCATTGGAAGCAAAGCCAGAGGCAGCTGCATCAAAGCCAGCTTGGCCTGAAGCAATCACAAATAGCACGCCGCCCGCGATAATACCGCCAATCACTTGGGCAATAATATAAGGCGCAACATCCTTGCCATCAAAGCGACCACCACTCCATAGACCGATGGTGACAGCAGGGTTGAGGTGGCAACCGGATATATGACCAATAGCGAAAGCCATAGTGAGTACGGTTAAACCAAAGGCAAGGGAAACTCCGAGTAGACCAATTCCCACATCAGGGAAAGCCGCGGCTAAGACGGCACTACCACAACCGCCTAACACCAACCAAAACGTACCGAACATTTCTGCGATATACTTATTCATAACTATCCTTATTAATCTTTACCAGTATCAATAAGATAGTTTAGATTTCGCAGAAGTGTGAAATCTTGTGTATATAGTTGAAAGAAAGAACAGAGAATCTTATGTAATCACTTCGAACTCGCACTAAAGATCGTTAAGGTCAATCGTATTCTATCGCTATTTTAGCAAGTAAGAGTGACCTGATAATTAGCCGTATTTGTGTCAGTATTCTTTTTATTTAAACTACGATGAGTTGATAAAAATTAAGTAAGTTCTACTTCTACCAACACCCCAAAGTGATCTGATACAACCGGATAAAAATCGTGATTAAAAATTACCTTATGCTGCTTTACCACTACAGGTTGATTACTAAGTACTAAATCAATGCGTAGCGCTTGGCTATTTTGCTCCCAACCATCAATGTTTTTAATGACAGTGGTTCCATCATCTTTGATTTCTGCTCTTTCATAACAATCCATCAAACCGCGTTGTAATACGTAATCATAGCCTTCATTACGTATATGAGCTGGGTTGTTGAAATCGCCTAATAGAAAGCTCAACTCTGTTGGTAAAGTTGCCTTGATTCGGTCGAACTGATCCTCAAATGAGTTCTCTGAGTCATTCCACCAGCCACAATGACAATTATAAAGATTAAAATCACCCTGTTGAGAGGTCACTTTAATACGCACTGCTCGCCGATGTTTCCAAAAGCTCATATCATAGTTATCACTTAAATCAATGACCTCATGTTCGACAATCGGTAGTCGCGTTAAAAATGAGAGCCCCTCTTGATATACTTCATAACTTTGATGAACGAAATCCCACGTAAGTTGGTAGTGATGACCGTATTCCATGAGTTTTTTCTGTAATAAATAACCATAGTTATTCGCCAACACAGTGTGATTGGTTAATATATTGGCATCAACGGCCGGGCTATCTTGATGTTGATTCACTTCCTGTAATGCAACCACATCGCACCCTTGCTCGATAATGGCTTGCGCGACCACATCTAACTTTTCTAGCTGTTTTTCTTCTTGCCAACTGTGGGTATTTAGTGTCATTAACTTCATTATTATTCACTTATTTATTCTAGTGAGATAAAACGCAGCGCAAGGCTGCGTTTCTCGAGGTTATTTGATCTAAAAAGAATTACGCAGGTTGTGCTGAATATTTCTCTATTAACTTAGATTTAATAACATCCACCCCAGGGCCATAAATAACTTGTACACCCTGTTCTTTAATCACAGCACCAAGAGCCCCTGTCGGCTTCCATGACGCATATTCAGCAACCAACTTCGGATCATTAACTGTAATACGCAAGCGAGTCATACAAGCATCAATCTCAGCAATATTGGCACGGCCACCTAAATTCTGAATAATAATGTTCATCTTCTCATCTTCTGACATCGATTCTGAGCTTTCATCCAGGTAGTTACCCATACGACCCGGTGTTGGTAACTTCAATTTCACGATTAGGAAGCGGAACAATCCATAGTTAACCACAAAGAAAACAATAGAAACTAATGCAAAGCGAACCAGATCACCACCGATGCCCGCTGAAACCATCATAGGTATACGAGTGAGTAACTCAATCAAACCAAAGGCATGTACACGTAGGTCCATCACATCGACCAACGCAAATGCAACTCCTGTTAACACAGCATGTGCAACATACAAAACGGGAGCGATAAACATAAACATGAATTCAATAGGCTCAGTCACACCGGTTAATAACACAGCAAGACAGGCAGATAAGAACATTGGCTTATATTGTGCGCGCTTATCACTATCAACACAGTGATACATCGCAAGTCCAATACCAATCAATGAAGAGGCTGCGATAATAACTTGGCCTGCTTTAAAGCGTGCTGGGTGCACCGTATCTAACAGGTATTGGTAAGTTGTCGGATCGCTTAATTTAAGATTATTTAAATCGCTGACCCAAGCAAGCCATAATGGATCTTGACCATAAACACTTGAGCCCGCATTCATCCCAGTCAAAAGCTCATAAGTACCACCCAACTCGGTGTAATTCATTGGAATAGTTAAAGTGTGGTGTAAACCAAATGGCAGTAATAAACGCTCTAACGTACCATACAAGAAAGGAGCAGTGATCGGCGCAGTGTCTTTAGAGGTAGCAATCCATTGACCAAAATCATTAAGCGCACCTTGAATTAAAGGCCATATTACAGATAAACCAAACGCAATAATCAGCGAATAGAAAATAACAACAAAAGGTACAAAACGCTTACCGTTGAAAAATGCTAATGCCTGAGGTAAGCGAGCGAAGTCATGATAGCGGTTAAATAAGTTGGCACCTAAATAGCCAGACATAATACCGATAAACACACCCATATTTAGGGCAGGAGCACCCAAAATATTCGTGAAGAATTGAGAGACAGGTAACTCAGAACCAAATAGGCTCATCACAACCGCTTCTGGGTCACTGAGCATAGCGTTATCCACGCCCAATATAACCCCAGTGATACGGTTGATTAAGATGAAGGCAATTAGCGCGGCAAATGCGCCACCTGCACGCTCTTTTGCCCACGAGCCACCAATCGCGACCGCAAATAATAGGTGAAGGTTAACAATGATCCCCCAACCTATGTTTTCCATTATAGCGCCTAGTGTTTCAATGGCACCAAACCCACCCGCATACATTGCGACCACTTTACCTAGTGATATCATGATACCAGCGGCAGGCATCACCGCGATAACAACGATAAGGGACTTCCCAAATCGTTGCCAAAAATCAAACGATAGTAACTTACTCATAAATAGTTCCTTAATTTAAATACAGGCTAACGTTATCAGCGCCTAGCCATAAATATAATTTAGTGCTTTCTTGCAAATATATACGCGGCATAAGCGGGGGCTATTTGCGTTGTTATAAAATCTGAGCGAACGTGTTCATTGTTAATATTCTGATTATCAAGCATTAACTCGCCTAATTGGGTGCAGTCGATATCAACAACGCTCTCTTGTGGACTTAAATTGGTAATAATGGTCCATGTCATATCTTGAGCAACACGTTGATAAACATAGATATTAGGATCGTTAGCTAGCAGTAATTGATAACGGCCAACCACTAAGCTTTCATGTGACTTGCGCAAAGCAATCAACTGCTTATAGAAACCTAAGATCGAATTTGGATCTTGCTGTTGTTGCTCAACATTGATATCTGCATACTGTTGATTCACCGAGAACCAAGGTTGCACCTCAGAAAAACCGGCAAAATCCTGGTCATTCCATTGCATTGGCAAGCGACTGTGGTCGCGGGATACTTGATTTAACAAGGCTAAGATATCGGCATCGCTCTGACCTTGTTGCGATAGCTTTTGAATTAAATTTCTCGCAGACACATCGTTAAATTCGTCAAGAGAAGTAAACTGATGATTTACCATACCAATCTCTTGGCCCTGATAAATAAATGGAGTTCCTTTCATCAAGAAATAACAACTCGCTAACGCGGTAGCACTGGCATACCTAGAGTTAGGATCGGCAAAAGTATCAATACTACGAGCTTGATCGTGGTTTTCTAAATAAAGCGCATTCCAGCCTTTACCTTCTAAGGCATCTTGCCAACGCGATAAAATGCGTTTGAACGCCACGAGATCGAAATTCTCGTTGCTTTGTTCTTCCGACCATAGCTTCATGTGTTCAAACTGAAAAATCATGTTAAAAACACCACCTTGATCGTGCTCGGTCGCTTCAGCAACCCAAGGCAATGCGTTGTCGGCCGTCACCCCATTGGCCTCACCAACGGTCACGATATCAAAAGGCGAAAACGCCTGCTCTTTTAACTCATACAGATGTTTTTCAATCCCTGCCACATTCATATGATAATCGAATGAAGAGACATAGTTTTCACCCTTTGGATTGGGTAAAGAGGGTAAACCAGCTTGTTTTTGAATATGGCTAATTGCATCGACACGGAAACCATCAATACCTCGTTCCAACCACCAATGAATCATTTTAAATAGTGCTTGTTTAACTTCAGGGTTTTCCCAATTAAGATCTGGCTGTTTTTTAGAAAATAGGTGCAAATAATATTGTGCAGTTTTGTCATCATATTCCCATGCACTACCATGAAAAATACTTTCCCAGTTATTTGGTTCGCAAGTCGGCTTTTCAGCTGTAGGCTCACAACCATCACGCCAAATATACCAATCACGCTTAGGGCTATCTTTGTTATCTCGCGATTCGATGAACCATGGATGCTCATCGCTAGTGTGGTTTATCACTAAATCCATAATAATGCGAATGCCACGTTCATGAGCAGCAGTGATTAATTTATCCACATCCTCAAGGGTTCCAAAGTCAGGATGAATCGCTTGATAGTCACTGATATCGTAACCGTTATCATCATTCGGTGATGCGTAGAATGGGCAGATCCATATTAAATCAATGCCCAAATCAGCAAGATAATCTAGCTTAGCAATGATCCCATTGATGTCACCAATACCGTCCTGGTTTGTATCATAAAAACTACGGGGATAAATTTGGTAGGCAGTTGCTTTCTTCCACCACGCGAGTGGTTTTGAGTGTAGATTATTAGCGAGTGTCATCGGTTATACTATGTGTGTTATCGTTAACACATAGTGTTAAATGGAACCTATTTGGACTCAATACAATTTCAGAGAAACTGTGAACTTTCTCTCATTCTTATGTCGAATGTGCCTTCAACGGAACTGAAATCGCGCTTGAGCAATTTTTTGACAGCTTGGTAGCCCACTTGATAGTAGTTAAAAGCGACAGTAGTCAGGCTTGGGACTAACAAATCGCTGTAGTCATAGTCACCCATGCCTACAATCCATAAGTTATGACCAATCTTGAGTTGCTGTTCTTTGGCGCGACGATATAAACGAATAGCAATATTATCGGTGGCACAAAAGTAGACATGATTAGGCTGTAATTGAATTGCCTGGTAGCCGGCTTTGTCCTCCGAGTTGGCTAGAGCTTGTAGTGAAAAATTCAACTCAGGGACGGTGTCAGTAATGGTGGCTTGCATCAACTTAGTACGGCTGGAAAGCATACGCTCATCATAAATATAATGTACGGCTGCCAGCGGTGCCTGCTGTTGTTTTAACTGAGTGATGGTTTGGGAAACGAGTGCTTTAATTGCAGCATGGTCGGGGTAATATAAACAGCAATGGTGAGGGGTGTTTTTACCAATAAATAACACATTGTCTAAGGTTTGATAAAACGTCTCTTCGACACTGTGCTTTGAAGCAATAATAATAGTGCCCAATGCATTTAAGCCATTAAACTCTCTCACAGCTTGGCATTCTGACTCATGGTTAAACCCTGAGGCATGAAAAAGCATTCGTACTTGTGATTCATTGGCAGCCGCCAGTGCCCCTTTAATTACTAAACTAGTTGTATATGACTCAATGCGAGGAGCAACGAAACCAATAATATTAGATTGGCTACGAATGGAACGAGCAAATATATTAGGGGTATAATGATTTTCTTTGACGATAGCATCAATTTTAAGGCGATTTTCAGCCGAGACATAACCGTCATTAAAGTAACGTGACACGGTCATTGTTGAAATTCCAAGCTGTCTTGAAATCTCCGCCATGGTCATTTTTTTACTCATCACATTTTCCTTCCATAATGTATTATTGCCATATTATCCAATATATTGGCTGACAACAAAGTAAATAAAAACGCTACCTGATGATATACACATAGTACTTCAAGTTTATAAGATATTGTCCACTTCTTGACCTGAACTGAATACCCGTAGTTACGGCCTTGCTCGCTCAGGTCTTCAGTGCAACGACTGCTAATTTAAAAATGGGCAGGAGATATCACCGACGTAGCTACAAACAAATATTGGCTATAATTAGTTGCCATTATTGACCTTTATTCAAGGCAAGTTATTGGTTGGTTTATGGGTACGAGAATAAAGGCCTCATTGATCTGTGATGTCTTATCGATGGCTTTATTTCGCCGAGAGTTTCCTGAAACGGTTATTACTCATAGCGAGGTAGTCAGTATTGTTTGAAAGACTATTGAGGCCTCATAAGCACCTATAACCTAAAGCAAAGTATGAGTAGGAAAAGAAATTGCTGGGATATAGAAAAGGGCTAATACGCTTAGGTAATAGCTTCTAACTCGATCAGGTTATCAAGGGCTTCTTGGTCGGTTTTACCACAAATGACAGGGCAAGCTTTGAATTGGTGACATACCTTCGGGCGTGAAGGTTGACCAAATAATTTGCAGAGATCTTGCTCATTTAATTGGATGCAGCGTATCCCAGCAGGCTTACCATTAGGCATTCCAGGAATAGCAGATGTAATACTTGGAGCGATACAGCATGCTCCACAACCTAGGCGACATTCCATCAAATTAAACTCACTAAATAACAGGGTGCGCGATAGTAGCAAAAAATGATGAGAGTGACAGCTGTTGATTGAATCAAAGAATGAACAATTATTATCCTTGAACTTTTTATGGGCTAGCGGTATAACACGCACCCCAGTAAAAGAGTAAGAAGTAATCCTATGGCGAATCCATTTTGGCAAGAAAAGACACTAGAACAGATGACCGAGAATGAGTGGGAATCACTTTGCGACGGTTGTGGTAAGTGCTGCCTACATAAACTAATGGATGAAGATAGCGATGAAGTTTACTACACCAATGTGGCGTGTAGCTGGTTAAACGACAAAACATGTTCGTGTAAAGATTACCCGAACCGCTTCACTTCAGGTGAAGAGTGTTTGAAGCTGACTCGTGACAAGATCGATGAGTTTCACTGGCTACCAGACACTTGTGCTTACCGCCTTTTATCAGAATCTAAGCCGATTCCTGAATGGCACCCGTTGATCACCGGATCAAAAACAGAGATGCATGCAGCAGGTGAAAGCGTTCGTAACAAAGTGGTATACGAAATCGATGTTGTCGATTGGGAAGATCACATCTTGAACCACCCGAACCGCTAGTTAACGAAGACTAGTCAATCACCCGAATAAAAAAAAGGCTCACATTTCTGTGAGCCTTTGTCGTATTTAGGAGGGTCCAAATCAATGGACTGTGTCATGGCTAATGTCAAGCAAGCGGTAAGTCTGCAACCACCTGATTGAACGTGATACGAGCATTCTGAGCTTGCTCAGATAACTCGATCTTTTTCGCTTGTGCGGCACTAAGATTACTCTCGGCCTGCTCAAGTGCTTGTTGTAGGTTCTCTGGTAACTCGTGAGTTTCCATTTGTGAACCTTGTTCTAACACATAAGCGCGAATTTCTTTCTTCACTGCGGCAAGTTCTGTGTAAGCAACACGCTCAAGTTCTGCGGCTTCTTGTGCTGCATCTCTTTCTTTCTCAAACTGAGCCAACGCCATACCTTCAGCAGACCAAGGGTCCATGTCTGGCAGTTCTTCGATGTTGATCGTTGGCTCGATATACGCATCTTGATGGCGTAGGTCGAGGTTAGTCGCACGAACCGCTGAAATCATCAGCATCACAGAGATAGCAAGCAGTGGTAAGCCACCAACAATCGCCGCCGTTTGTAGCGTACTTAGACCGCCTAAGAACATTAGAATCGTTGGTAAGAACGACAGAGTAAATGCCCAGAACATACGGTTCCAGCGCATTGGCTCTTCGGTCACGTTGTTTTGTACAACAGACGCTAGGATGTATGAGATAGAGTCAAATGTTGTTGCCGTGAAAATGATACACAGCATTGTAAATACAGCGATAACCAGCGTGCTCATTGGCAATTGTGCAAGCATCGAGAAGATAGCTTTGGTTGCGCCTTCCGCATTCAAAATGGCAACGACATCTAGCTCACCAGAAAGCTGCAGTGATAGGCCGTAGTTACCTAAGATCATGAAGAACAGGAAACAACCTAGAGAACCAAAGAAGATCGACCCTGACACCATTTGTTTGATGGTTCTGCCGCGAGAGATACGCGCAACAAACAGACCCATACTCGGTGCAAATACTAGCCACCATGCCCAGTAGAAAATCGTCCAGTCTTGTGGGAAGTGAGTGTTTTCGAATGTACCGTAACCACCAAATGGTTCAGCCCACGTTGCCATCACGAAGAAGTTAGACAGTAGACGACCAATTGAGTCTAAGCCTGTTTCTAACATGAAGATTGTTGGACCCGCGATCAGAACGAAAGCCAGTAGACCCATCGCACCCCAGAAGTTGATGTTACTTAGGATCTTGATGCCTTTTTCCAATCCAGCATAAGATGAGTAAGCAAAAATCGCAGTACACACTAAAAGCACCATCACTTGCGTTAGGTTATTTTTAGGTAGACCAAATAGGTGATTTAGACCTTCAGTGATCAGAGGAGCGGCTAAACCTAATGTTGTTGCAGCGCCGCCTAATAGACCGAAAATGAATAGGATATCAACGATCTTTCCTGGTACGCCTTTACTACGGTGTTCACCAAGAACAGGCATTAATGCACTTGAGATCTTTAGAACAGGTTGTTTACGTACGTAGAAGAAGTAAGCGATAGGAATTGCCGGGATTAGGTAGATAGACCATGCGATTGGTCCCCAGTGGAATAGGCCGTAGGTCGCAGCCCAGCGTACTGCTTCTTCACTGCCAGGTTCTAGTTGGAAAGGCGGTGATTGGTAGTAGTAAGCCCACTCAATACAGCCCCAATACAAGATACTTGCACCGATACCGCCACAAAATAGCATGGCAGCCCATGATGCAGTTTTAAACTCAGGCTCTTCATCAGCTTCGCCTAGTTTAATTTGTCCCATATCACTGAATACTACGTACACCATAAATGCACAGGCTGCGAGACCTAGAGCAAGATACAGGAATCCGAGTTGATCAGTCATGAATGTTTTCGCAACCGCAATCCAGTCTGCGCCCTGTGCAGGGAACAAAATGAGCGGGAAAACTATCGTGAGTAGGAGTGCTATAGCACCAAAAAAGGTTGGCTTATCGATAAGCTCAAAAGTGTTTTTCACGAGTATTATTCCATTAAAATGAGAGCGGAATTATGGAATGAACTCGTTTTTTAGACCTAATCGGGTCTATTGTCGTAACGATAAATCGCTTTTATTCTAGAGAATGCGATAGGTTGGCAAGGCTAAATGAGTGCGAGAAGAATACCGCCTACGGTTGCCGCTGCGGACAGGTATTGCCCCGCTGAATAAGAACCATCATCTTCTTCTTCAATCTTATCTGGGTGATCCATACCCAAGGCACCATGAGCGAATGACTCAACTTTATCGGTAACTGTCGCGTTTTCTGCTTCGACTTTCTTCGCTTCTTTATCAATTTCTTTTAGGGCAGATAAGAGTGCTTTGCCTTCATCAGAAAGCCTAACCGTATTTTGCTCAACCTTAAGCGGTTTAGGCTTTTCAGCTTCGTTAGCTGAACTCTTAGCGTTCATCTGCGAAGGCGAATACAGCTGAGTATTACTCGTTCCTACTGGCGTCATATAGCTCTCCTTACCTATCCTTAAATATAGTATCGGCAGAGGTGTGAAAAACTTGTGCAATTAATCATCGATAGTGATGTTTTTTTATTCGCACATTACATTTTCGTCTGCTTGGTTAAATCGTCTATTTACTAAGCAAGTCTTGTGCCGATAAGAATGTTTGATTTTAGATAGAGTTAGGATGAATGACGGGAACGTGATCAAGTTGTGACGATGGGCTAATTATCTAGGATTAGCCCATCGACTCTTTAGCTTAGAAGAGTGGATCAACAGATCCTACTCACACTCTAGGCTAGCACTACGTTTTGACAGATGCTTGTATGCCTTCATTCGGTTCTCTTTCTTTACAAAGCGAGCCGGCGGCGAAAGCACTTCAAGCTGATAATCACCGCTATCCGATGAGATCGCTTCAACCGGGCTGATGATGGCGATTTTTAAATCAGGGTTACGACGTAGAATTGATGCCGCCGTCCCTAAACCACCCTCGGTGTGAAACTTGCCAGCCACGTGAATCACTTGTTTATCAGGGTTTGATGCTAGGTAATCCACAATCGACTCAGCCATGGTTTCGTCCCAGGTAACCTGAGCGGCAAACTGCTTTTCTGTTTGCTCTGGCGTACCGTGATGCATAGAAGCCATGAACTTTTCTTTGTAAGGGCTATCGCCAGTATCCACTTCGGCAGCAATCCATTGGCGTTGCTCGGTCGATAATTGGTCTAGGTAAGGCAATCCTTTACGGCCAATACACTGCACGAATGGCTTTGGTGCATTTGCCGCAATAACATCGACGTCGTTGGCTTTTGCGAACTCAACTAACGCGCGGTAATCACTTTCGTAATTTGGCCAAGCTGCCGCTTGAGACATGAGAATTTGTTCGCCAATTTCGCCGTTTAAGTATTGGTCAAGTGTGGCTTGGTGCTCTCGAGTGAACTGTTCCATTGAAAGCGCAATGTTTGATGTTGCGTTGCGGCGCGCTTTTAAGAAGTCGGTTTGGAAGCGGTGAATGGCAGAATGCGTGTGCCATTCGCCAATTAGAAACACATCAGCGTCAATCAGCTGCTCGGGTAATGCATCGAGAGAAAGTGTTTCGCCTTGTGGAGAAGCGAACTGGTAGTCATAGAATGTGGAAACGGATTCCGTTTGAGCCACTTTTTGAGAAGTGTCTTTTGCAGGTTGACTAGCACAAGCCGTGAGAAGAGTAGCTAATCCGATAAGAATAATACGTTGCATGAAATGCCTCCTTGAAGAACACGCATACTAAAGGAGGCAAGATAAGATTTCAATGCAAACGATAATCAATATCAATTAAATTTGTTTGCGGTACACTCGCAGCATAAAGTCAGCTTCACAGTTGAATTGCTCTGCCTCGGTGAGTTGTAGTTTAAACTCTTCACTCGCCTTCCAAGCAAACGGCGTCATCTGTAGCAGGTCGAATGCATCTGACCCCGATAGTTCCATCATATAGTTTAGTTGCTCTTGATGCTCAAGCGTAAAACCTTCGATCACTTCTGGATCTTCGTCGTGCAAGCGAACGCCATCATAAATTGCATCACGCAGTTGATACAGGTGTCGGCTAGCTGGTGTCACGGTGATCACCACACCATTATCTTTGATGGTGCGTTGTAACTCTTCAGCCTTGCAAGGCGCGTAAATGCGTAGAATTCCGTCTAAGCTGTTTTCAGCAAAGGGTAGGCGATGGCTTGATGCAACTGAGAAGTCGACAGCAGGGTAGCGTTTAGCGGCGTATTTGATAGCAATCTTAGAAATGTCTAGGCCAAAAGTAGCCCCTTTCTTTTCTTGAAGATTCACAGCAATTTCGTTGGTGTAATAACCTTCGCCACAACCAATATCCAATAGGCTAGGCGTCTCTTCTGGTAGATAGCGAGAACACAACGTCACCACCGCTTGGCGCATTGGGTCATAGTGGTTACCTTCAAGGAAGCGACGACGTGCCTGCATCATCTCTTTGTTGTCACCTGGATCTTTTGAGCGTTTGTGGTGCGCAGGCATCAAATTGACGTAGCCTTCTTTCGCTAGGTCGAACTGATGGTTCTTTTCACACTTAAACGTACGATCGTTTTGAGATAAAGGTTGGTGACACAAAGGGCATTGGTAAGTCATGGAGACCTCTAAAGGAGAATAGACAGCGCAAGTGTAACGAGCTAAAACCAAAAAGTAAAAGAGCGACATAAAGCCGCCCAAAATCGTTTTTTATAACTGTATTTATACGGTTATTGGGCACTAATCACAGTGATCAGTTGGTGGTTTTCACCCGGCCGGAGTGTTTTACCGGCTTCTAGGCTTGGTGCGTGCAGTGTTGATTCAACACACAACATGGTTAGGTAACCGTCGTCTTGCATGTCACCCATACCCGCAGCCCCTTCAGCCCAAGGGTTCCACAGTACTGCTGAATTGTGACCGTGATTTTCAACGGTCAGTGTGCGATCAAATTTTTTGTCAGCAACACAGATTTGTGATTCTGGCTGAGTGTAAACGCGATCAATCGTGTCGGTCAGTACCAGTTCAGATCCACCTTGGCAGATCTTGCCACCTTGCAGGCTATCAATGTACTCAGCACCCATACCAGTGGTGGTTGTGTTGTGGATATCGCCAACGTTTAGGTAAGTGTGTAGTGCACCAGAGAAAGTCCATGGCTGAGAATCAGTGTTCTTCACGTCCAGCGTTACTTTTAGTTGTTCGCCGATCTCAACATTCAAGCGAGCATCAAACTGATGAGGCCATACTGCTAGCGTCTCTTCGCTTGGCTTCAGACCTAAGCTAACAATCACGCCAGCTTCGCTTTCACGGTGTTCAACCAATTGCCATTCACTTGAACGGGCAAAACCATGTGCTGGTGCTGCAATGCGACCAAACCAAGGCCAACATACTGGAATACCACCACGCAGAGCCGTTTTACCATCGAACTTAGCTTGTTGGCTCATCCAAATTAGGTCTTCTTGACCTTGCGGTTGGAATGACACCACATGGCCGCCAAACAGTGAAATCGCTGCGTTTGCTTTATCGTGGATAACGCGAACCAGTTTTACACCTTCGTGTTCAACGATAGTGACGTTGTCAGAAAGTACCGCCAGTGCAGGTAGAGTAGATAAATCCATTACATGATCCTTCTAAGGAAATTGAATTCAAATGCTGACTAGAGTGATGCTTGTGTTTTCATGAGTAACAAGCAGAGTCAGTATTAGAATTGAATTTTGCGTTTGGGCTATCTTGATGAGCTTAGACAGACGCGGTTTAAAAGATAGCAGGCATTAAAAAGGCGACACTAAGGTCGCCTTTTTCAAAGTCTGCTCAAAACAGTCTTCGCTAATGCTTATCTAAAGCGATTTCTAAAAAGAAATTACTTAGAGATGTGAGCGATTAGGTCTAGAACTTTGTTTGAGTAACCGATTTCGTTGTCGTACCAAGATACAACTTTAACGAATTTGTCAGTTAGAGCAACACCAGCTTTAGCATCGAATACTGAAGTTTGAACTTCACCGATGAAATCTTGTGATACTACTTGGTCTTCAGTGTAACCAAGAACGCCAGCCATTTCGCCTTCAGAAGCTTCTTTCATTGCAGCACAAATTTCTTCGTAAGATGCAGCTTCTTTTAGGTTAACTGTTAGGTCAACTACAGATACGTTAGCAGTTGGTACACGGAAAGCCATACCAGTTAGAAGGCCGTTTAGTTCTGGAAGAACAACGCCTACAGCTTTAGCAGCACCAGTTGAAGATGGGATGATGTTTTGAGAAGCACCACGGCCACCGCGCCAGTCTTTAGCAGAAGGGCCATCTACAGTTTTTTGAGTTGCTGTAGTAGCGTGAACTGTAGTCATAAGACCAGACTCAATGCCCCACTTATCGTTAAGTACTTTAGCGATAGGTGCAAGACAGTTAGTAGTACAAGAAGCGTTAGAAACGATGTCTTGACCAGCGTAAGATGCTTGGTTAACGCCCATTACGAACATTGGAGTTGCATCTTTAGAAGGACCAGTAAGAACTACTTTCTTAGCGCCAGCAGTGATGTGCTTACGTGCAGTCTCGTCAGTTAGGAAAAGACCAGTTGCTTCAGCAACTACGTCTACGTCGATAGCATCCCACTTAAGGTCTTCTGGGTTACGCTCAGCTGTAACACGTACAGTTTTACCGTTAACGATTAGGTTACCGCCTTCAACTTCAACAGTACCGTTGAAACGGCCGTGAGTTGAGTCGTACTTAAGCATGTATGCCATGTACTCTACGTCGATTAGATCGTTAATACCTACTACTTCGATGTCTGCACGCTCTTGAGCTGCGCGGAATACGAAACGGCCGATACGGCCAAAACCGTTAATACCTACTTTGATAGTCATTGTAGTTGCTCCACAACTTAATTTCTGATTAAAGATAACTGGTAGTAAAATTACAGAATCCAGTATACATCTGCAATAGATAATCCGACTTAACTTGTTTAATGTCAAAAAAAAGCGACGCTTTTCTTAACAATTGGGTGTAAGTGATTGAAAATTGACCATTGCAAGTGGCTCTGTACCCTTCCAGTTGGGTAAAATACCCCTAAATGATGATTCACTTATGAGTGTATATGTACAATGTTTCCTGGTGAGAAAGTATGTGCTACAAAACGACTCATATGCAAGCCTTTATAGAAAAAAGTAAATATAATAACTGAGAATGTGGAGAGATATTAACGTGATTCAAAAGGGAGGAAATATGATAAAGCCTGATGAATACTGGCGTGAGCGCCTAACGGACGACGAATTTTCAGTGTGTCGTGAGCGTGGTACTGAAGCCCCATATAGCGGCAAGTTACTGCACAACCATAAGACTGGCGTCTATAGCTGCACATGCTGTGAAAGCCCTTTGTTTCTGTCGGATAACAAATATGACTCTGGGTGTGGTTGGCCAAGCTTTGATGCCCCAGTGAATGATGAAGCAGTACGCTATATAGAAGATCTAAGTCACGGAATGAAGCGTGTAGAGATCCGTTGTACCGCCTGTGATAGCCATTTAGGTCACGTTTTTCCAGATGGCCCGAAGACCACAGGTGAACGGTTCTGTGTTAATTCAGTGTCGTTAATTTTCAACAAAAATGACGAAAGTACGAAATAACTTGTAACTATTGTCTAATCCTTACAGGTCGCATTTGTCGATTTAGGAAGGCTGAAACGCCCAAGGTTTCAGATTTAACTCTAGTACAAATAAAAACAGCTACTAAAAAGGTAGCTGTTTTTATTTGAAAGCAGGTGAATAACAAGCTTAAGTAAGAACACTATAAATGAAGCGATCAGTAACTCGGGACGATTGAAGGGCTGTAAATTCCATCCTCAATCGCTTCGACGATGTTATCTGCGTCTTTATTTAGCTTCTTATAGGTTGCCTTGTCGAAATGGTACAACACCGTGAGCTCGGCTTCAGAAGCAATCGGCACATCAAACTCTTTGGCAACCATCGCCCAGACATACGCCTTTTCCATATGGCCCAAGCTGTGATTGATGCTGGCCATTGACTTAAAGATCTCTGTATTGACGGCAGAGTTGCTCGACAACGTTAAGGCATTATTAAGCAGCTTAAGTGTTTTAGCATGATCTCTGGTGGTATAGAAGGTTGCTAAGGCATATTGCATCTCAGCTGTGTTTAACGCTTCAGAGCCTTCTAGTTGTAGGAAACTGCGTCTGGCATTGGTGTCCCCAGTTTGCGACCACAAGAAGTAAAGCGTTTCCGGTGTATCAGATTTCGATAGCTCATCAACAATGCGCTCAGACTCTTCGATACTGTGCATTAAAGAGGTAAAGCGACGCTCTTGCAGCTTAGATTGATCGATCGTTTCGATCTGTGCCGCGAGCTCTAGGCACTTTTTGTAGGCAGTGACTAATTCGAATTCTTTAATTTTGTTGATTTCGGTGGGTTGCTTCTGAACTTCAAATCGATGCCAGATGAGGTCGGTACGTGCGACACGACATTGCCCATCGTTCATGTTCAATTGTTCACACTGAAGACCCGGATTGCTTTGGCACAGTTGATCGGTATTTTTGTTCCCTTCAAGACACCCAACCAGAGTGAAAGGCAATAGGCTAATCGCCAACCATTTCATAATTTTCATATTCCTTCACTTGTGATCAGATGCACTTATTATCGGTCAGGTTCTTGACTCAATTCTGTTACGGGTTATTTTCTGGTGAAAATTGTTAAAACTAAGGCTTTACCATGGATGCAGAACAACTTCTTAGCGCAATGACACCCGAGGTCTACGAACGTTTAACCTACGCAGTTGAAACGGGTAAATGGCCAGAAGGTACGGCGCTCTCAAAAGAACAGCGCGACTCGTGTATGCAAGCGGTTATGTTATACCAATCTAAACATAACTCTGAAGCTCAACATATGACAATTGCAGCTGGTGGTGAGATTAGCTTTAAATCTAAGTCTGAACTAAAGAAACAGTTTAAGTCAGATCAAGAAGACATTGTTAGGGTTAACCCGAATCATTAAGCTTAAATTACAACAAAGGGGTGGCAATGTGCCACCCCTTTTAGTTTAACTCGTTTATTTATAAGCAATAAAACGATTTAGTTCACGTTAAGCCGCCGTTACTTTCATAGAATAACTGGCTTTAACGTGAATCCTTGAACAGGTTATAAGCTCATCTCACCGCGCAATACTTGTTGCATCTGAGCCTTCACTTCTTCGTAGCCTAGGTTTTGGCTTAATAGATAATGCAACTTCGCCAGCGCCGCTTCTGGTGTCATATCGTAACCACTCACCACGCCCGCTTCTGCTAGTGCACAACCTGTCGCGTAACCACCCATGTTGACTTTACCAGCCAAACATTGAGTTAGGTTCACCACAATAACACCGCGCTCTGAGGCATCTTTCAGGTGCTGAAGCAGTTCTGGGTTTTGTGGTGCGTTACCCACACCGAAAGTAAGCAGAATCATCGCGTTAACAGGTTGTAATAGCGTGTTACGGATAACTTCGTGTGAGATGCCTGGGTACATTGTGATTACGCCGATAGGTTGCGGAGTAATGTTATGAACCTTGAAAGCACCTTTAGGTTGTTCGTTTACCTTTACGTTATTGCTAAGTTGGATATTGATACCCGCTTCTAGCAATGGATTCAGGTTTGGAGACGTAAACGCATTGAAGCCATCTGCGTGTGATTTTGTGCTGCGGTTACCACGCATCAACTTGTTGTTGAAGAACAGTGTCACTTCGTTGATAGGGTAGTTTGCGGCAATGTGTAGCGCATTCAGCAGGTTTGCTTGTCCGTCTGAACGAAGCTCTGCTAGTGGGATCTGAGAGCCCGTAACAATCACAGGTTTGCCGAGGTTTTCAAGCATGAAAGACAGTGCAGAGGCAGTGTAAGCCATAGTGTCTGTGCCATGCAGGATAACGAAACCATCGTACTTATCGTAGTTCGCGCGAATGTCATCAGCGATAGTCTGCCAATCAAGTGGCGTCATATCTGAAGAGTCCATTAATGGAGAGTATTCGTGAATGGTGTACTTAGGCATCTCTGGGCGATGGAATTCAGGCATGCCAGCTAGCTGCTTATCCATGAAACCTGCGACTGGAACATAGCCGTGGTCAATAGACTTCTGCATGCCAATTGTGCCGCCGGTGTACGCGATATAGATGTGTTTTCTTTCCATGGCGATTAATACTTAGTGTGATGTAGGGAACAGGGGGGCGATTATAGCGAATTATCATGCAATAAAAAGAGGCACCTCACACAGAGGTACCCCTTAGTCATTGAGTTATTGGCTCAACTTATTGAACTTGGCAATTTAAGCAGAAAGCGTATCGGCCTTGTGGGTCGTTAAAGCTGCCTAACAGCTGGCTATCTTGAGCTAACTGCTGAGTAACAGGCTGTAAACTGCTTGGTATCATCGATTGAATATCTAGGCCTATCGACATCTGAACTTGGTTCATAAATTCTTGAATAAATTGTTCAGTGGCCGAAAGTGGCTCTTCTACCCAGTAGATGTTGTAGCTTTCAAGCTCTGCAAGTGAAGCCGCAGCTGCAACCGCATCATCGAAATCACCAATCTCATCGACTAAGCCTTTCTGAATCGCATCTTGACCTGTCCAAACTCGACCTTGAGCAATCTTGTCGACAGCATCGACTTCCAGACCGCGATTTTCTCCAACTAGGCTGATGAATCGGCGGTATCCGTTTTCAATGCCCATTTGGAACGCGTCTTTCGCGCCATCGCTAAGTCCAGTTGTAATACCAAGACCTGAGAAAGGTGAGGTGCCAACGCCATCAGTGTAAACACCAATATCGTTCAACCCTTTTTCGAAGGTGGTGATAACACTGAAGATACCAATTGAACCCGTTAGTGTGGTTGGCTGAGCTAGGATCTTATCCGCACCCATCGAGATCCAGTAACCACCCGAAGCAGCAAGGCTCGACATCGACACAACAACCGGTTTACCCGCTTGCTTGATCGCTTCTATTTCATTACGGATAACTTCAGAAGCAAAGGCACTGCCACCTGGGCTATCGACACGAAGTACAACCGCTTTCACTTTATCGTCGTTACGTGCTTGGCGCAGTAGGGCTGCTGTGGTATCGCCGCCAACGGTGCCACGTGGTTGCTTGCCATCCATAATTGCGCCGCTCGCTACAATCACGGCAACGTCGTGTGATTCACTAGTCATGTTTGGAAGCATGGTTGTACGGTATTCGTAGTAACCAAACGCGTTGTAGCTGTCTTGGCCGTCACTGCCGAAAACATCGGCAAGCTCTAGTCGAACTTGCTGGCGTGTCGCTAGCTCATCCACTAAGCCAAGTTTCTCGGCCAGTTTTGCAATGTCACCGTCCACAGACTCAAGTTCTTTCAAGAAGGTGTCCATGCTTGGGTTCAGTGTCTTAGCGTCTATTTGACGGTTGTTGCTGACGTCATCAACGTACGCACCCCATAGTTGGCTTAACCAACGAGAAGCGGACTCTTTCGCTGCGTCTGACATGTCATCACGAATGAAAGGCTCAATAGCTGACTTATAAGTGCCCACACGGAACACGTGCGTGTTTACGTCTAGTTTCTCTAACAACGTTTTGTAGTAAAGCGAGTAAGCGCTATAGCCTTTAAGAAGAACCCCACCATCTGGTGATAGGAAGACCTTAGTTGCGTAGCTGGCTAGGTAGTATTGGCTTTGGTTGTAAAAGTCACCCACCGCATAAATCGGTTTGCCTGTTGCTTTGAACTCATTCAATGCTTTAGCAATGTAGCGTAGCTTGGTCAGGTTGGTTTCTGGCAGCTCTTTGAGAGCTAAAACGATACCAGTAACCTTGTCATCGTCTTTTGCGTAGCGAATCGTTTCAACGATATCAAACAGGATGTTCTCTTTTGGAAGGTCTTTGCCAAGTAGTGAACCTGTGACCGAATCCATCGGATTGATATAGCGGCTTTGTTCCACAATAGGGCCAGACAGATTAAGCACTAAAGCCGAATCCTGAGGAACCGTCGGTTGAGCCGTATCTGAATGGAAGTACACAAAGTAGATGATGGCGATACTGAGTAAAAAGACTAGGTTAACCAGCGCAAGACGTACAAACGTAATGAGCTTCCAAATCCCTTTAAAGAACATGCCTATAAATTTGAATATTTTTTTCATTCTGTCTCCGCAGTGAGATCACGTCGCTTTAACAAGCCGTAGTACCATTAATCTCAATAATATGAACTGCTTAGTATCCTACGATAATTCCCAAGCTCAAACTACACCAAGAATTGTTAATCGATATATATTCTCATTAAGTGTAGTCAAATTAAGGGGTTCTGAACGATTAATACCTTCAGCATTATGATCGGTGTTACAAAAATGTAAACGGTTGTTTGAACTTTTGGTGATTGAACTATACTGTGGTCAGACCACAAGGATAAAATAATAGAAGTGATGTCTGCCATGTACCCACATTTACTTGAACCACTCGATCTTGGATTTACTCAGTTACGTAACCGTGTATTGATGGGATCAATGCACACAGGTTTAGAAGAAAATAAAGAAGGCCTACACAAACTTGCCGCGTTTTATGAAGAGCGAGCAAAAGGAGGCGTTGGTCTTATTGTTACCGGTGGTTTCTCTCCTAATTTACGTGGCAGATTAACCCCATTTAGTGCTGAATTCAGTAAAGTAAAGCACGCCAAAGCGCACCAAGTTGTTACCGAAGCCGTCCACAAGCACGGCGGTAAAATTGCGCTTCAATTGTTGCATGCTGGCCGCTATGCCATGCACCCATTCGCGCAAAGTGCTTCTGGCATTAAAGCGCCAATCGCTAAGTTCGCACCCAGTGAGATGAGCCCTCGTCAGATCAAAAAGACCATCGGTGCCTTTGCCAATAGTGCAGAGCTAGCTCAGGTTGCTGGTTATGACGGCATTGAGATCATGGGCTCGGAAGGTTACTTGATTAACCAATTCATTTGTAAGCGTACCAACATGCGTTACGACGAGTGGGGCGGTTCTTACGAGAAGCGTATGCGTTTCCCGCTAGAGATCGTCAAATCGATTCGCGAAGCGGTGGGTAAAGATTTCATTATTATTTTCCGACTGTCGATGCTGGATTTGGTTGAACAAGGTAGCACCTTTGAAGATGTTGTTCTTTTGGCTCAAAAGCTAGAAGAAGCGGGCGTGACTATCATCAATACTGGTATTGGTTGGCATGAAGCTCGTGTTCCGACTATCGCGACGCAAGTACCACGAGGCGCATTCTCTTGGGTAACCGAGAAAGTGAAACCATACGTGTCGATCCCAGTGGTGACATGTAACCGAATCAACACGCCAGAAGAGGCCGAACGTATCCTCAGTTCAGGACAGGCCGACATGGTATCAATGGCGCGTCCATTCTTGGCAGATCCGGACTTTGTTAATAAAGCCGCTCAAGACCAAGCGCAGTTCATCAATACCTGTATCGGCTGTAACCAAGCTTGTCTTGATAACGTGTTTAAGGGTAAGCGAGCGAGCTGTTTGGTGAATCCACGAGCGTGTTACGAGACTGAAATTGTTGTTCAGCCAGCGCAAGCGACTAAGACCATTGCGGTTGTCGGCGCAGGCCCAGCCGGTTTAGCCTGTGCAACGACTTTAGCTCAGCGTGGGCATAAGGTTGACTTGATTGAGAAAAATGACCGTATCGGCGGTCAGTTTAGATTGGCAATGCAGATTCCGGGTAAAGAAGAATTCAGAGAAACGATTCGCTACTTTGCTAACCAAATCGACGCATCAGGCGTGAACCTGAAACTGGATACTGAGGCAACGTTTGAGATGTTGTTGAAGTACGATGAAGTCGTGATGGCGGCTGGCGTAGAGCCAAGAAAGCTCGATATTGAGGGCATTGACCAAGAAAACGTGGTCGATTACCAAACCTTGATTCGTGAAAAGACACCAGTAGGCGAAAAGGTCGCGATTGTTGGTGCTGGTGGTATTGGTGTCGATGTGGCAACCATGCTGACAGAACCGACTTCACACAGCCTAGACGATTGGCTGCATGAGTGGGGCATCGATAAGAATATGGAACACCCAGGCGGACTTTACCCTTACCCTGATTCATTCAGCGATAAAACGGTGTGGGTGATGCAGCGTAAAGCGGGTCGTGTTGGTAAAGGTCCGGGCAAAACTACAGGCTGGATTCACAAACGCACACTAGAAAAACGCGGTGTTAATCTACTGGGTGGCGTGAGCTACAACAAGATTGATGACCAAGGTCTGCATATCAGCGTTGGTAAGAAAGAGCAGGTGCTGGATGCTGACTCGGTTATCGTATGTGCAGGTCAGGTTTCAGTTCGTCCATTCGAAGACATGTGGCAAGAGTTTGGTGGCAAACTGCATGTGATAGGCGGCGCCGATTACGCGGGTGAATTGGATGCAGTACGCGCAATTCGTCAAGGTGTTGAGCTAGCGATTAAGTTATAGAATCAGCTATCAAACTGTAATCTTATCAGTAGATATTGTTACTTAATTTGCTGAGTTAGATTTTGAACAAGGCTCCTAAGTCATAGATTTAGGAGCCTTTATTGTTTCTAATCTAGCCTAAATGGACAGCCGTTGAGATTTATTATCGTTTGTATTCTGTGCTAAAGTTCAAGTATACAAATAATAAAGAAATAGTAAGGACTTCAAATGGATGCTTTGGATCTATTGCTCAACAGACGCTCAATCGCAAAACTCTCTGATCCGGCACCTGAAGGTGTGGCGTTAGAAAACATCATCAAAGCAGGGCTGCGTGCTCCAGACCACGGTGCACTAACACCATGGCGCTTTGTTATCGCGCAAGGTTCAGGCCTACAAAAGCTTTCAGACATCTTGGTGCGCGCCGCTGAAGCGGATGACAGCGAAGAAGCGGTTATCGAGAAAGTAAAAAAAGCGCCGTTCCGAGCTCCGATGGTGATTACTGTGATTGCCAAAGTAACTGAGCACGAGAAAGTGCCAGCGATTGAACAACATCTTTCTGCAGGTTGCGCAGCTCAAGCGATGCAAATGGCTGCAGTCGCACAAGGTTTCCAAGGCTTTTGGCGCTCAGGTAAATGGATGTTCCACCCAGAAGTGCATCAAGCATTTGGCCTAGAAGGCGACGATGAAATTGTTGGCTTCCTATACCTAGGCACTCCAGGCTGTACACCAATGAAAGTGCCAGAGCGCGACTTCTCTAAGTTCGTTGAGTTTTTATAAAGAAAGCTGAAGCTTGAATAGTGGAATGCTAACTGTATAAACAACCAGTTTTTCTTGATTTATTAGAGCCACATTAGATAATGTGGCTCTAATTGTTTGTAGCATCTGGAAAAACATGTCTCGCCTTATTATTGCTGAAAAACCAAGCCTCGGCCGCGCGATCGCCGCTGCACTACCTAATCCACAAAAGAAAGACCAAGGGTTTATCAAATGTGGCAATGGGGATGTGGTGACTTGGTGTATTGGACACTTATTGGAGCAGGTTGAGCCGGATGCTTATGATGACCGTTATAAGAAGTGGAACTTAGCCGATCTTCCTATTGTGCCAGAGCAATGGCAGCTAAGACCGCGTAAGACGTCAAGCAAACAGCTCACGGTGATCCGAAAGCTATTGAAGGACGCAACCCAAATTGTCCATGCGGGAGACCCAGATAGAGAAGGGCAGCTGCTGGTGGATGAAGTGATCGATTACTGCAAGGTTTCTAAGGCTAAGAAAGAGTCGATGGACAGGCTATTGATCAGCGACTTGAACTTACCTGCTGTGAAGCGTGCGCTCTCTCAAATGCGCAGCAACCGCGACTTTATTCCACTGTCTATTTCTGCATTGGCACGCTCTAGAGCTGATTGGCTGTATGGCATGAACATGACTCGTGCTTACACCTTGTTAGGTCAAAAGGCGGGCTACCAAGGTGTGTTGTCGGTCGGGCGAGTACAAACGCCTGTACTTGGTTTGGTGGTAAGGCGCGATGAAGAGATCGAAAACTTTATTCCGAAAGATTACTTCACTTTGCACGCTTTGATCCCTTATCAAAATCACGGCCAGAGCTTTGATATTCGTGCGCGTTGGAAGCCAAGCGAAGCATGTAAACCATGGCAAGATGAAGAAGGGCGCGTGCTCAATCGAAAGCTGGTTGAGAATGTGGCTAACCGAATTGCGAATCAACCCGCGACGGTGACGGAATCAGAGCAAAAGCAAAGTAAACAAGCTGCGCCACTGCCTTACTCGCTGTCAGCCTTGCAGATTGATGCGTCTAAGCGTTTTGGTATGAGTGCTCAACAGGTGTTAGATACGTGTCAGTCATTGTACGAGAAACACAAACTCATCACTTACCCACGTTCTGATAGCCGCTATCTACCTAAAGAGCACTACTCGCAGCGAGAATCGATCGTTGATGCTATCGCTAACAATGCGAAAGAGCTGCAAAGTGGCGCTCAAGGTGCGGACCTTTCTCTTAAATCAAAAGCATGGAACGACAGTAAGGTCGATGCTCACCACGCGATTATTCCTACTCCGAAGAAGTCATCGGTGAACGGCCTGTCTGCCAACGAGATGAAAATCTATCAGCAAATCGCTCGCCAGTATCTAATGCAGTTCTACCCACCTGCCGTTTTTGCCGATGCTAAGCTGGTCTTTGATATAGCTGGTGGCGTGTTCATTGCGAAAGGACGTCAGCTTATCAACCCCGGCTGGAAGGTGTTGATGGGCAAAACAGACACCGAAGAGAAAGGCGATGGCACGGATACGGTTCCACCGTTGGAGAAAGGTACGGTGTTGACGTGTCGTGAAGGCGTGATTGGTGATAAGAAAACGGAACCACCAAAGCACTTCACGGAAGCGACGTTGCTTCAAGCGATGACAGGTATCGCGCGTTTTGTTGCTAACAAAGACCTCAAAGCCATTTTGAAAGAGACCGATGGCCTTGGTACTGAAGCAACCCGTGCAGGCATTCTAGATACCCTTTTCAAAAGACAACTGCTAACGCGCCAAGGTAAGAGTATTCATAGTAGCCCTGCGGGCAGAGGCTTGATTCATGCTTTACCTGAGGACTCTACCTTCCCAGACATGACGGCACACTGGGAGCACCAGCTGCAAGGCATGGCAGAACGAAATCAAGCGTATCAGCCTTTCATGCAAGCGTTAGAAAGCAAGATTGATGGTTTAATGGGTAAAGTAAAAACGGGAGAAGTTCCTGAATCACTCCGCCACCTTCCTAAAGTCGAGAGACCTGCCTTCAAACGCCGTAAAGGCGGTGGGGCGAAGAAGTCTTACGCCAAGACAGGTACGTATGCTAAGAAAGGTACTTCCGCTAAAAAGAGCACTAAAAGCTAAGACTTATTGAGGTTAGGATTAGCGACCGACTTTACGGCCACAACGTTTAAACAGTTGCTGCCAATAGTCAACATGGCGACGAGTGGATGATCGAAAGGCTTGATGTGCATCTTGGATGGGAAAGTAATAACTGTGCAGTTCAGGTTGCGCGTCAAACATTCCTAGTTGCGGGGCTAATTGCTGATAGTAGCCATCCAGCTGCGCCATGTAGGGCTGAACCTTGCCTATGTATTGTTGCTCGAACACATTGTTGAGATAACGAAACTTAGTGGTGTCTCGCTGCTTGCCGCAGATGATGTTGCCATCAAAAGTAGTGAGTTGCTTAGTAATGGTATCTAGCTCTGCCGAAGCACGAGCCAGCGAATAGTATAAATCTCCGAGCGTTGAACTCTTCTCTAGTACTTCTTGAACCTCAGTGGTTTTGCCGGAAACGAGCGGAACGTTTAACGCTTGATTGATATGTTGTAAGGCATCAACGGTTTGTCGTACCTGATCGCCTATATCAGCGCGTAACCACTGACTACCCCGCATTTGTGACTGCATAGCATCGCTGGCATAGATGAGATTCCATTGATGCAGTGGAAACTGTGCGAGTTTCTGTTGCTCAATTTCTCTTAGTAATTCTACGATCTCTGGGTCTAATTCATTACTGGATAAACATTTGCCCACGCCTTCAAGTAGCGCGACTTGATAATCGTAATTACGAAACTCATCCGCGACCTTGCCCAGAACCGAATTTCTTTCTGCAATCAGATTGAACAATCCACACTGACGAAGCTGGTAGCTGTCGATGAGGCCGATAGAGAGTGAGGGCACGTCAAGCAGCAGTTCTCGTTTTCTCGGTAGGCTTTCAAATTCCCATTCCTCTATTATCTTGTCAGCATCTTGTACTCTGGCTATCTTTGTTTGATAGTCGTCGAACAAGTCGCCGGGGCCATCACTGAAACAGCCAGCTAGCATCACTGTTAGACAAAACAGCGTTGAGTGCTTAACTAGGTTTGAGAGATGCCCTGCATTCATCTGTGGATTACCAGTCAATTTCGCTGCCATCGAAATTGAAGAAGTGACCACTCACTTCGGTATTCGCTGACTCGATGACTTCAATCAGGCCGGAAGCTGAAGTGTCGGTGTCGATCAGAGCATTAGGGCCACCCATTTCAGTCTGCACCCAACCTGGATGCAGTGCTAACACCGTAAAGCCATCATCGGTTAAGTCGTTGCTTAGGCTCTTCACCACGGAGTTTAGAGCGGCTTTAGAGGAGCGATAGATGTAACCGCCGCCTGAGGTGTTCTCTGACATACTGCCGACTCTAGAGGATAAACAAGCGACCTTTTTGATATCGCTGTCTTTGAGTAAAGGCAATAGCGTTTCGACAAGCTTTAGTGGAGCGATGGTGTTGACTTCGAATACACGACGCCACTCTTCAACATCGGTATTACCCAGCCCGTAGCCTTTAGGGCCATAGTAGCCAGCGTTGTTGATCAAGATATCAATCGACTCTATTTGCGAAGGGAGTTGGCTTACTGCTTGGTAATCGGTTATCTCTAATTGAATACAGGTAAGGTTGGTGTTGTGGTCTGCGAGTGAGAGCAGTTCTTTTGCTGAATTGTCATCACGATAAGTCGCGTACACCTTGTGATTACTTTCCAAGTATTGTCGAGTCAGGCTTAAGCCAATGCCGCGGTTCGCTCCAGTAATAAAAATAACGCTCATGGTGATTCCTTTTCAGTTCAATTAGTTAAGTTTGATGGCTTAACACGAGAAAATCAACGCTCCACCAACTGGCCATTAGCATTCCTACAAAAATCATTACTGCTGCCGCTGAGCCGCAGATCACCCCAAAGATGAGTATTACGTTTTTCATTATGGTCTCTACTTTATAATTAATAACAATGATAACCATTATCATTAATTAAGGTTGTCGCCAAGTTTGAGGCTGTTATGATTTTGAGAAAGATACGCAATTAGCCTGATTATGATTCCTTTAATTTACCACCCAATCTATTCACAGTTACCTTTACCAGAAGGTCATCGCTACCCAATCAACAAATATCAGTTGTTGCATAGTGCTGTTGAGGCGCTGATGAATAGCGAACCTCGATGGAAGTGCAAGTTTGAAGTGTGCCAACCAACGCCGGTTTCGGTTGAGCAAGTAAAACAGGTACATGATAGCGGATATATTGATTTGCTCGTGTCTGGTAAGTTACCTGCAGCAAAGATGAGACGTATCGGTTTCCCGTGGAGCGAGCAACTTATCGAAAGAACACTCTACTCAAGTGGTGGAACCTGCTTGGCCGCTGAAATGGCAATAGAGACTGGTTTAGCGATTCATTTGAGTGGTGGTTATCATCATGCGCATCATGATTTTGGCAGTGGCTTTTGTTTGTTGAACGATTTGGTTTTAGCGGCAAAACACGCGCTGACCTTTGAACATATCGATAAAGTGCTGATCGTTGATAGCGACGTTCATCATGGTGATGGCACAGCAACTCTTTGCCAAGACAACGACGACATCATTACTTTGTCGTTCCACTGCGATAAAAACTTCCCTGCACGAAAGCCGCTATCCGATTTAGATGTGCCATTAAGTCGTGAAACAGAAGATGAAGAGTTCCTACGTTGTTTTGAACAAGTCACTAAGTTAGCGATTGCTCACCATCAACCTGATCTGATTATTTATGATGCGGGGATAGATATTCATCAAGACGATGAACTGGGTTATTTGAATGTCTCGACACAAGGGATATTTGAGCGCGACTGTTTCATGATTGAATTAGCGAAATCAGAGTCTATTCCGATGGCTTGCGTAGTCGGTGGCGGGTACCGCACTAAACACCAAGATCTGGTGCCGATTCACATGCAGCTGTTAAAAGCGGCCTATCATGTTCACGGTTAACCTCTCAAATTAGCGGCTGATAGTTCATTGAAATGATGGTGTGAAATAAGCGCCTTTTGCACCATAAAAGACACAGCTGCACCATTATGGATCATTTAAAGTTCTTTTTTATTAATTAGTTACGTATTTGTGTGATTAATTGTGGTCTGTAAATTGCTTTACCCATGTGTCTATAAAAACACAAGGGATAAAAATGAACCTGACGGACAAGGAACGTAGTTGGCTTAATTGGTTTGGCGCAACAGGAAAACTGGCTATGCGCAGAGCTTGTTTCCTCAATAGAAGTAGGACGGAAGAGCTTGAACAAGCTTTTGAAAGTATTGCTCACACGCGAGTTCAACTTCTGCATAATTGGGTCAAGAATCAATGGGATTTTTTAGAAGACTCTGCGGTTTATTTAGCAAGTCGAACGGAAGAACAAGCTCAGGGGACGTTAGCTAGTCTTCTTAAACGCAGTACGGATTTTTCTGAGTTGGCGATCGTCGATGCCAAGGGGATCGCACAAGCATCGAGTTATCATGAACATATAGGGGTTACTCTTGGAGACAAGAAGGCTTTAGTTGAAGGGGCTTCAAAGCGTTATCTTCATGGGCCGTATATGGATCCACGCACGTTGAACGTAGGGGCCTCGAGTTCATCGTTTCATGACCAAGTAACGCTGATGTTTTATGTCCCCTTTTCTCGGGATGAAGGGGCGCCGCAATTCCTATGTGGTCGTGTTCCAAATGATGTTATTGGTGACATTATTCAAAGAGAAGCGGGGCATATTTATAGCGAGTCGGGTGATAACTATATCTTTATGGTCGACTCCATTCATGATCCTAATACTCAGCCGGGTGTTGCGCTCTCTCGTTCTCGCTTTGAAGATAATACCTTTTCACACGGCGAGAACTTAAAGCAAGGGATTCATACTGATTGGGGAACGGTTAAGATCCAGCACCACACCGAATTTGAGATTCGCTTTACAGACCCAGCCACTAATCAGCTTCACCCAGGCGTAAGAGAAACCATTAAAAATGGCAGTAACCTGTTTATAGGTTATCCGGGGTATTCCGACTATCGCCACATACCGGTTATTGGTAAAGGTATCACCTTTCAATTGGATGGTTCACCAGATACCTTTGGCATGATGTGTGAGTCCGATTTAGAAGAGGTCTACAGAGACCGAAGCCTAAGTTATACCTTATCTAAACACTTCATCAGCTGCATGCTACTGCCTCTATTTATTCCATTACTGTTTGCCAACCTTTATACACTCACACCTTTTATGCAGAGTGGCATTATGTTCGCTTGCGCGTTGATCTCATTGGGCTTATTCCGTTTAGTTAGCGCCAAACCACTAGCGAAGAAGATTCACGAAATGACCGGGGTAATGCAGACCTTAGCCGAAGGTGATGGCAACTTAAGTCGGAGGCTTGATCCCACAACATTCAGTCATAATGAACTTGGCAACCTAGGGCGTTGGACTAATAGTTTTATCGACAATTTAGATAACACGGTGAGTGAGTTGATCCATGCGAGTCACGAAGTTAGAGAGGTTTCGGAATCGATGTTTCGTCGCAGTGTCGTGATGAAGCAAACCAGTGATGATGCATCACAAGCGTTAAGCAATATGCTTCAGTTGAGTCAGTATCAACAGAGCGAAATTACTCATGCGAGTGTCTCAGCAACGCAAATGGACACGGTGATGAAACAAGCCGTCCTGAGCGCAGAGAAGGAGTACAATCAGTCCGTCGAAGGCATGGAGATTGTTCGCAATATCGTAGAAAGCTCGGCGCATAGCGTGAATGAGGTGAATAATGAAATGACTAAGGTGTCTGACATTATAGATATCATTACTGACATTACCGCGCAGACTAACCTTTTGGCCTTGAATGCGGCCATTGAGTCGGCAAGAGCAGGTGAACACGGGAGAGGGTTCTCTGTCGTCGCTTCTGAAGTAAGAACTCTGGCTGACCGAACTTCACAAGCTGCTAACCATATTAGTGACCTAATGAAAGAGCTGCATAGTAAGTCTCGCAGTGCTGTTGAGTCCATGGAGCGAGGTGTCGAGAATGTGAGTAAAGGAAACTTAACAGTCGACTCAAATGCTCGCAGTGAGCAAATTCAATCAGCGGTGAGTGACCTCTTTACCACGATGTCTAACTTAGATGAAAACAGTCAGAAAAATGGACAAACGGCAGATAAAGCCCAACGTTCAATATCTGACTTACAACTGTCTACTAAGCAACTCGCACGTCGAGTGTCCTTGATGGGCAATGCATTGAGCCGTTTAGACCAATTGATTGGGCGTTTTGAAGTGAGCCGAAAGGTGGCGTAGTGGAAAATACGTAAGTTCTTTACGCAAACGCCAGATACAAAAAAGCCGCTGATTTCTCAGCGGCTTTCTTTAATGTGGTGGAGGGATAGGGATTTGAACCCTAGAACCGCTATTAACGGTTGCCGGTTTTCAAGACCGGTGCTTTCGACCACTCAGCCATCCCTCCAATGGCGCGTATAATATAAGGGTGGCTTTCGCTTGTAAATACCCTTATTAACTGACTGCTTTTTTTATGAACGCTTTTTGGTGTTTTTGTTCTGAATGATTATTTATTGTTCGGTTTATTAAGAAGCCGACAAAATCTAATATTCAATAAGCCAAGTATTCTCAACTTTTGTTATACGTGAAGTGTTTCCGTGCCATAAAAAAGAAAGTATCTAATTGGTTCGCAGGCAAAGTTATGAGGGGAGTGGCTTAGGCATAAGAACTTTCAGCTAGGGACTTTTAACTAAGAGCTTTTAACTTAGAACTCTGAGCTCGGAATTTAAAACTAGGCATAAAGTGAATAGGCTTAAAATGAGGGTGGGTAGAGTCTTGTTAGATGAGCTTTATATTTTAAAAAGCTTCAGATGCAAAAAAGCCGCTGATTTCTCAGCGGCTTTCTTCAATGTGGTGGAGGGATAGGGATTTGAACCCTATCTAGCCTGAACTCTTTTAAAAACATCCTTAATTTTTTCAGGATGTTACCCGATAACTAGAAAAATCGGATTGAACAAATGTGATTCACATACATCAAATCACAAACCAGATCGTTAATCAAATACTATTTGGCCAATAGTGCAGTGAAGAGGTTTATTTTCGACGTTCTGAAATCACCTTCTTCAGTACATACAACAATGCTAAAACCATCCCAGTAAAAATACCTCCTCCTACACCAATAAGAATGGCAATGTTGCTTTGAATAAAATCGACCATATGTCTTTACTCCTGAATTAGTAGTGCTTAAGCTGAATTTATCCATACCAAGTGTCTGCTATTGCTAAGAGAAGTCACCAAGCTTAATTCGTTGTATCGCTTCAACGACTCGATTAGCTCCACAAGGCGTAGTGAGAGCATCTAGAGGCGTCTCATGGTTGAGGAAATATTTAGGGGTGCAGAGCCATTCCTCCGCCATATCCATATCACTGGCACGCTTTTGGGCAAACACTTATCTGAACCTAATCACATCACAGTTTCTATTTGCGAGCGGACAGTCTACGCACACAATCAAAATCAAACATTTTTTAAAGTTCAATCGGCTAAATTAATACTTTTTTGGGGGTTACGAGCCTGTAATTTAATTATGTTTCTACAGCGACCAAAACCACACAACGATGAGACTCTAGAGAGTTTCCTTATTCGGGTCGCGAACAAAAACGGCTATGAAGACGTACACTGTTTTTGTAATGATCTAGTATATTACTAAATGTACGAAGATAACTGCTAGATGACCAAGAGGGACAAAGGATGAAGATTGCTGTTACTGCCGCAAGTGGGAAGTTGGGCTCTGCTATTGTAGAAGCCACCGTCAAATTAACCTCGAAAAATCAAGTCGTTGCTCTAGCAAGAACACCAGAGCGCGCTTTCGGCTTGGGTGTCGAAGTGCGTCCGGGCGATTATGAGGATGCTGAGCAGCTAGAACAGTCATTGCAAGGTGTGGATGTTGTGTTGCTAGTGTCTGGTATGGATGCTCCGGATAAACGTATTGGACAGCATCGTAATGTGATTGAAGCTGCCAAAAAGGCTGGCGTGAGAAAGATTGTTTATACCAGCGTACAAGGGGCCGAGGAGAACACGGCATTTTCCCCTGTTATTCAAAGTAATCGTCAAACAGAGCGAGATGTTCGTGAGAGCGGACTTGAATGGGTGAACGGCCGTAATGGCATCTATATCGAACCTGACATCGAATACATTGATAGTTATAAGAAAGCGGGGGGCATCTTTAACTGCGCAGGTGAAGGCCAGTGTGGTTATACAACCCGAGAAGAGCTAGGTTACGCTTACGCCCGCATGCTTGTTGAAGATATACATAACGGCAATACCTACAATCTACACGGCGATGCCATTACTCAAGCACAGCTCACTGATTACATGAATAGTGCGTTTGGGACGAACCTTACATTCACGTCGATGAGCGTTGAAGAGTATCGACTAGACAGAGTGGCTGAGTTGGGTGACTTTATTGGAACGGTTATCGCTGGTATTTATCAAGGCATCCTTGAAGGGAAGTCAGATAACCCGAGTCATTTCGAACAAGCTGCAGGACGCAAGCATGTTAGCTGGCAAGATTACTTTTCAGAGCTTAAATCTCATCAATAGTTTCTGAACGCCCTCATTTATGGCGTTCAAAAGATAGAAAGTCTGGCAATTGACCAGACTTTCTCGTTGTTGGAATAACCTTTATTAGCTTTGATAAGCCTTATAGGGCTTCTTCTACCTTGGTGGCGACACTTGCTGATACCCAAGGCTTCCATACCTGTGGTGAGCTTTCTAGAAAGTAATACATGGCTTCTTCGGCGTCGGCTTGGTTGTCTTCCATCCAGGCTAACAACTCGCTCATTTGTTTATTGGTAAAACCACGTTTTTCAAAGTATTGGTAAGCAAGATGCTCATTATTAGCAAAGGCTTCTGTGGTGATAGTGTGAACCGGTGCTGGTGGATACATGGTCACTTTAGGAGATTCACAATCGGGTTGTGTCGTACAGTTACGGAATTCCTCAATGTCGGTACCACTTCCGAAATCAACTTTAACCATATCGTATTTACCCAACACAGGTGTTGGTGACCAATAGTAACCAAACCATGGTTTCTCACGCTCATAAGCTTTGGCAATGGTTCCTGCTAGTGCAGCACCTGAACCCGGGTCCACCATTTCAAATCCATGTTTATCTAAACCCATAGCATTAAATAAGTGTTCGGAAGTAATCTGACATGTCCATCCTGCCGGGCAGCTATAGAATGCGAACTTTTCATCGTCTTCTGGGTGTGCGAATAGATTAGCGTGTTTGATGACACCTTCGATTGTCGTCATCTCTGGATATTGTTCAACAAGATAGTTAGGTATCCAGAAACCTTCTTCACCGC
>NZ_JBFRPB010000005.1:0-3364 GCF_041471785.1 Vibrio sp. 10N.261.51.C6
AGATATAGAATTGATAAATGAGTTATTCAAGCAGCATTCAATTAATCAATTTCAACACTATTAATACGGAGGTGGATTCAAACTGTTTTTTGTTTAATTTAAATTAAAGGTTCTAATAAAACATAGTAATTTAATTTTCATTTATTAATCCAAAAAATAACTGTCTGTTTTATATCCATTAGACAAAGAAAGGAAAAAACATTATGACGCTTTTTTTATATAAATCAGAGTTAAAGTCTCAAAAATAAGACAACGTAAATTGAAAACTAAGCATTTAGTTTAGTAGGAATGGATTTTTATAAGTACTCGATGATTAATGGGTAAAGTCAGGCTGGATTAAGCGAGTACAAATGAATATTGTGGCCGAGATAGAACCAGCGAAACTAGCCTTCACGCTAATGGATACATAAGTCATGATTATAAACATTTAGTATAATCAGAAGCATCGTTATTCTCTTACTCTAACCCTATATCTTCTTTCATCCTACGACTCAGATGTTCTGCACATAAAACCTTATTCTGTTTCGCCTTAGCCTTACCTCCTTTGATCTTATTATTTTTAAACAACTTAGTCCCATAAATTTTGTCCAACGGATTAATGCTTCCATAATTACTCTCTTGTATTTGCCATCGTTCTGTCGTTATTATGAAAACAACCTGTTCGATAAGCGAACAACCATTTCTAACAAGAACTATAAGAAGACGTTATGGATAATAGACTACGCCACCTTTCCTGACTTCGTTACTTCGAAGTCGCAGCTCGCTTGAGTAGCTACAGCAAGGCAGCAGAAGAGCTCCTTGTTAGCCAAGCTGCTGTCAGCCAAAAGATCCGTCAGTTAGAGGAACAACTAGAGTGCAAGCTGTTCATTAGGAAAGGGCGTGAAATGGCATTGACTAAAGAGGGTCGGACTCTCTTCCAACATGTGTCAGATGGATTTAAAGAGCTTGTTGTCGGGTTGAACAAGATCCAGTCTGAACCCTTACAAGGCGTTATCGTGGTTCGAAGTCTGCCATCTTTTGCATCGCGTTGGCTATTACCTCGGTTGTGGAAGTTTTCAGTCAAACACCCCGAAATACCAATCAAACTCCTCACCGAGAATGATACTCCTAAACTAAAATATGATGAGATTGACGTCGCGATTCTTCAAGGTGAGGATCTCCCTGTTGAGCAAGGTCTATCGCTTGAAGTCCTAATCAATGAACCTTTATATCCCTTTTGCTCACCTGCTCTTGCTAACTCTTTGAAGTTTTCGTCACCAGAACAGCTTCTAAAGTGTTGGCTGGTCCAATTTAAAGGGGGGCACTATCTTTGGGAGGAGTGGTTCAAACGAGTAAATGTTCCAATCAAAAGTAGTACTGTCCAATGGGTAGAAGTAGGCACATTTGATATGGGTCTAACCACAGTCATGGCGGGTCACGGGGTTTGCCTAGCTACAGACAGCTTAGCTGGTGACTTCATCGAACGCGGCTTGCTAGTGAAGCCCTTTGATATTGGCATGACACCTGGTGTTCAAGTCAACCTATGCTTTGATCCTAACTCCCCGAGAGAAGAGCGTATTACCGCGTTCACCAATTGGTTGCACGAAGAAGTAAACGAGCTATTGGAGAATTAAGCCTCATCTCCCACTTCTTTAAATAAACCATTAACCTGACTCAACACAGAACGGTCACGTAAACCTCCCGACACCGACAAAACTATGTTGAGTTAAAGCAACGTCGAGTTAAAAGCTACGCTGCCTTGAATCACTCCCAAAATGACTTCTTCAATTCTTTCTCGACTTGTTCCGACGTAATCCCTATATCTCTCAGTAAATAATCGGGTAGCTCAGACAGCTGCTTTCTGGTTCTACGATTTTGAAAATACAGGCCTATTTTAGAATAGAATTTCTTAATTGATAATGGTGATAAAAATGAATGGTTGGTATTTCCTGTTGCTGTGATCGTATTCATAGCCTTTCTCCTGTTGATCTTTTGCTTTGTCATGGTCAATAATCGACCAACAGAGCAACATCGACAAACGATAGATACTGGTACTCAGTTAAGGAAAACTAATGTGAGAGAGCGAACGCTACCATTCCAAGGGATCTACTATTTTTATACTGCGGCTGAAACTGGCAGTTTCAAGCTCGCAGCAGAAAAGCTATTTGTCACGGCTGCAGCAGTCAGCCAACAAATTCGCCAACTTGAAGAATGGTTAGGCGCAGACCTGTTTATTCGCCAGCACCGAAAAATAGTATTAACTCATGAAGGTGAAGTGCTCTATCTACAAACGAAGAAAGGCTTTGCTCATATTCAAGATGGAGTAAGACGAATAAACCAAGACCCCAACCCCACTCAGTTATCGATTTCGACCGTACCCTCTTTTGCACAACATTGGTTAGTGCCTAGAATTGGCGACTTCCGCGACCGTCACCCAGATTTATCTATGTTAATAGAACCGACCAACAAACTGGTTACCTTTGAAGACTCAGCTGTCGATGTCTGTGTTCGATATGGTCATGGTAACTACCCAAATATTGAATCACGTTGGTTAATGGACGAAGTTGTTTACCCTGTCTGTCATCCTATCTATCAAGAAAAATATGGAATCTATGACATCAGCGATCTGCATAAAGCAGAGTTAATTGAAGACCGTTGGCCTGATATGGATTGGAATCTATGGTTAGACGTTGCTGGGGCGAAGGCAGGACGTTCATCATTGCAATTTGATGGCTCTCATTTTGTGTTAGAAGGTGTGCTATCCGTTCAAGGTGTCGCGCTTGTTAAACACAGCTTGGTATACCGCTACTTACAAGAAAAGAAATTGGTGCGGATCGGAAACATCGCGCTGAAGCCTAAATACAATTACTTTTTATGCGCGCCTCCGGGTTACTTTCATCGAGAGAAGATAAAACGTTTCGAAGAATGGATGCAGGCTCAGGTTAAATTATTTGGTGATACAGGTAGAGAAGAGCTTTCGATTATCCACACCGATTACGAACTCAAATGGTCGGATAATTCATAAAGCGAAACTGGTATACTTAGCTCAAATAAATGGCGAGAACATCTCATGACACAAGACAATAATCCACTTCACGGTATCACTCTACAGAAGCTACTGACTGAATTAGTTGAACATTACGGTTGGGAAGAGTTGAGTTACATGGTGAACATCAACTGCTTTAAAAAAGACCCGAGCATTAAATCGAGCTTAAAATTTTTGCGTAAAACAGATTGGGCTCGTACCAAGGTAGAGCAGATTTACATCGACTTAAAGCGTTAATCTCTCCCTACTTTATCTGTCCCGTGTTGATTAAATACGGGACAACCCCTGTGTCTACTTTTTAGGGGCCATATCAATATCACATCTCGCATCTCGCATCTC
>NZ_JBFRPB010000005.1:4118-115512 GCF_041471785.1 Vibrio sp. 10N.261.51.C6
TCTCGCATCTCGCATCTCGCAGTATGTTACAAGCAATAAAAAGCCCCGCAAGCTTTCACTTGCGGGGCTTTTTTAGCTAATTGAGAAAAGGGCTAATTACTTACCAGCTTCTTTTTCTGCTTTAACTTTTGCAATCACTTCGTCAGCAACGTTAGTTGGACATGGTGCGTATTGTGCGAATTCCATAGAGAATTGGCCACGACCAGAAGTGATAGTACGTAGGTGACCGATGTAGCCGAACATCTCAGAAAGAGGTACGTCAGCTTTAATACGAACACCAGTAACGCCAGCTTGTTGATCTTTGATCATGCCACGACGACGGTTAAGGTCACCGATAACATCACCAACGTGATCGTCTGGAGTGAACACGTCAACGTTCATGATTGGCTCAAGAAGTTGCGCGCCAGCTTTAGGCATAGATTGACGGAATGCGCCTTTCGCTGCGATTTCAAATGCGATAGCAGATGAATCGACTGCGTGGAAACCACCATCGAAAAGTTCAACTTCAACGTCTAGAGTTGGGAAGCCAGCTAGTACGCCGTTTTCCATCATAGATGCGAAGCCTTTCTCAACTGCAGGCCAGAATTCTTTAGGAACGTTACCGCCCACAACTACAGAGTTGAACTTGAAGCCAGAACCTGCTTCGCCTGGTTTGATACGGTAATCGATCTTACCGAATTGACCAGAACCACCAGATTGCTTCTTGTGCGTGTAGCTATCTTCAATTGCTTGAGTGATAGTTTCACGGTAAGCTACTTGAGGAGCACCTACTACAAGGTCAACGCCGTATGTACGCTTAAGGATATCTACCTTGATGTCTAGGTGAAGTTCACCCATACCTTTCAGGATAGTTTCGCCAGTCTCTTCGTCAGTCTCAACTTGGAAAGATGGATCTTCTGCAACCATTTTACCGATAGCGATACCCATTTTCTCAGAACCGCCTTTATCTTTTGGAGATACAGCGATTGAGATTACTGGAGTTGGGAATACCATTGGCTCAAGCGTTACTTGGTGCTTAGGATCACATAGAGTGTGACCAGTTTGCACGTTCTTCATACCAACGATCGCAATGATGTCACCAGCTTGTGCGCTAGTTAGTTCGTTACGGTCATCAGCTTGCATCTCAACCATACGGCCAACACGTTCAGTCTTGCCAGTGAATGAGTTAAGAATCGTGTCACCTTTGTTCAGTTTACCAGAGTAAATACGAACAAAAGTTAGAGCACCGAAGCGGTCATCCATGATTTTGAATGCAAGCGCTTTGAAAGTCTCATCTGTAGAAACGATAGCGTGTTCGCCAGTTTCTTCACCGTTCTCATCCATTAGAGGCTGAGGGTCAACTTCAGTTGGTGCTGGTAGGTAATCTACTACAGCATCAAGGATAAGTTGCATACCTTTGTTCTTGAACGCAGAACCACAGAACGTTGGGAAGAATGCGATATCACGAGTACCTTTACGGATACAACGCTTAACGTCTTCAATAGAAGGCTCTTCACCTTCCATGTAAGCTTCCATTAGGTCATCGTCTTGCTCTACAGCAGTTTCGATTAGCTCTTCACGGTATTGCTCAACGTCATCAACCATGTCCGCTGGAACATCTTTGATTTCGTAGTTTTCAGGAAGACCAGTGTCATCCCAAACGTATGCTTTACGGCTTAGTAGGTCTACAACACCAACGAACTCGTCTTCACGGCCGATTGGTAGAACCATTACTAGAGGAGTTGCACCTAGAACGTTTTTAACTTGGTCAACAACGTTGTAGAAGTCTGCACCCATACGGTCTAGTTTGTTAACGAAAATCAGACGAGATACTTCTGATTCGTTAGCGTAGCGCCAGTTAGTTTCTGATTGAGGTTCAACACCACCAGAACCACAGAATACACCGATACCGCCATCAAGAACTTTAAGAGAACGGTATACTTCAACTGTGAAGTCAACGTGTCCAGGAGTATCGATAACGTTTAGACGGTGATCGTTCCAAAAACAGCTTACAGCTGCTGATTGGATAGTAATACCGCGCTCAGCTTCCTGTTCCATGAAGTCAGTCGTTGATTCGCCATCATGTACTTCACCAGTCTTGTGGATTTGACCAGTTAGCTTAAGGATACGCTCAGTGGTAGTTGTTTTACCCGCATCAACGTGCGCGAAAATACCAATGTTTCTGTATTTCGATAAATCTGCCATTGTCTTACTCTGTTAATAGGATATAAAATGCGCGCAGAGTATATCACAATCTGTGAAGACTGATAGCTTTGCATGCATTTGGGACTAAAAAACTTTGCCTTTTTCTAACATGTAGAAAAAGGCACTCAGTAGTAACAATCTAAATGATTGTTAATTATAGTGCTAACCTAAAGCCTAATCGGCGTTAAGGTTAGGCTGAATTGCTGCTGTATAGAGTAGCTGAAGTGAGTTCAATTACAACTCATCAAAAGCATTAATTGCTTCCGATAATTTTTTCACACCGTGGATCTGCATTCCTGGAATGCCACCTTTAGGCATGTTAGCCGCCGGTACAATCGCTTTCTTAAAGCCGTGTTTAAATGCTTCATTTAAACGCTCTTGTCCGCTCGGTACAGGTCGAATCTCACCCGCTAGGCCTACTTCTCCAAATACCACCACATCTTTTGGTAATGCGCGGTCTCTGAAACTAGAAAGTAGAGCCATCACCAACGCAAGATCAGCACTGGTTTCGGTTACTTTAACACCACCGACGACATTCACAAACACATCTTGGTCAGCCATTTGTAAGCCGCCGTGTTTATGCAGCACCGCTAATAACAAAGAAAGCCTGTTTTGCTCTAGGCCGACAGCGACGCGACGTGGGTTAGCCAGCTGTGAATAATCCACCAGCGCTTGGATTTCGACAAGAAGTGGACGCGTCCCTTCCCACACCACCATGACAGAACTGCCCGAGGTTTCTTCTTCACCACGAGACAAGAAGATAGCGGATGGGTTGCTGACTTCTTTTAGCCCTTGGCCTGTCATCGCAAACACACCCAGTTCATTCACTGCACCAAAACGGTTTTTGTGGCTGCGTAGCGTTCTAAAACGGCTATCGGTTCCGCCATCTAATAAAACAGAACAGTCAATAATGTGCTCAAGTACTTTTGGCCCTGCTAAGGTGCCGTCTTTAGTTACGTGTCCAACTAAGAACACAGCAACGTTATTCTGTTTTGCGTAGCGCGTTAATGCGGTTGCCGATTCACGAACCTGTGCAACACTGCCCGGAGAAGATTGAACATCCGCAACGTGCATAACTTGGATCGAGTCGATAACCATGATCTTAGGTTGTTCTTTTTCTGCAACCTGACAAATCTTATCCACGTTCGTTTCTGAGAGCATCTTTAGGTGCTCTTTTGGCAATCCAAGTCGAGACGCACGCATCGCGACTTGTTGCAGAGATTCTTCCCCGGTTACATAGAGAGTCGGTAATTGAGAAGAAAGCTGACACATGGTTTGTAATAGCAGCGTTGATTTACCGGCACCCGGGTTACCACCAATCAGGATCGCAGCACCCGGTACGACACCACCACCAAGTACGCGGTCTAGCTCTTTAAAGCCACTGCTAAAACGTGGGACTTCTTGCAGATCGATTTCTGACAGCGTTTGAACCGAAGATTCAGTTGCACCGCCCGCATAACCACTCAATCGTTCATTACGTGCGACCTGAGGTGAAGCGGCTAACCTAACTTCTGTAATCGTGTTCCAAGCACCACATGCATTGCACTGCCCCTGCCAACGTGGAAAATCGGCACCACAGTCATTACACACATAAGCTCGCTTTGCCTTCGCCATAAAACCTCAATAATTTACTCAATTACACAATGATGTTGTCAATTTGTGACTTATTTGACCGTACGGATGAAAATAAAAGTTGCAGTCATACCACTTATACTTAAAGATCGATTTAAACTAGTCGATAACATAAACGCACCGTCCATTCTAACAAGAAAAGTATGCAGCAATCTGAAATTCTATCTGTAGCAGAACGTTTAATCCCGGCTTACCACGCCGAAGATTTCGAATTCCTTCTTTCTCAAATGACAGAAGGGGAATCGCCGTCTCTGAAGCTGCTCGTTAAAATGGAACTGAATCGTATCATGGCTCCGTGTACAAAGAGCATTGATTTACGCGGGCGTATTGATAATGAGTGTCGTCAGTTCACTCTCGATGGCCGTAAGCACTGGCTCGATGATATCGCTTTAAACGCATATCAACGTGGTACGAAAAAGTTTAAAGGTTACACAGAAGGCGCATGGGAGTTAGTAATGACTCCGCGAACTCAGCCTCTGAGCGTTGTTAAAACATCTTCTCAAGGTAACCACGACATTACTAGCGCCAATAGCCCGTACGAAGCGGAAGCTATTAACCTAGGTTACGACTTAAAACGCCAAGAGAACAGACTCAAGATTAGCTCGCAGGTCGAGATCACCACATCGAAAGGGCAAAGCCTACATGGTGTAACGGTTGATATCTCCCCGTCGGGTGCAAAGTTCAAAGTACCGAGCGCCTTTCGATACAACCTCGGCGAGATCATCAGCGTTAAGTTCTCAGAGCTTATCGAAAAGTCCCAAGAAAACGATGTTAACCAAGCGGTTGAATTTCGTGTTTTGGGTATCGACGAATCTTATGAGAACAACGCGGTCAAATTTCTAAGAACCATCAAGGTAAGCGACAACAATATTGTGGCTCGCTTACTCGATGAGTCTTTGAATAGCACCAGTAAGAAAACCAGCCATGAGAATCAAGATAGGATTATTCGAACTCGTACTCGAGGAATCGAACATACCTATCTAAAGCATACTTGTAACCTACCCCTGTTTTTCAGCGGCAGCGAACTAAAGCTTGCCCTACTGACGGATAACAACCATCCATTATGGCAATATTGGCACGACGAACGAAATCAACAAGCGCTGGGTACCCTGTTCAACGAGCAACGTATGAACCTGTTGGCGAAACCAGGAGTGAAGGGAACCAGTAACGTTATCTACTCTTTTACCCATGAACACCAAAACAAGACCTTGTTCTATTCAATGATGCTGCCTGAAGCCTCTCGTGAACAAAGACAGCTGTTCTGGCACATCGGTGGCAAACGTAAAAGTTGGAAGGCGTTCAAGTTCTCGGTTTTCGAACTTTCAGACACTGAGCGACAAGCATTAGCTAAACACTCGGATACGCTGGCTCAAAGCTCAGCTCAACTGACTCATTGCGGAATCTTGCAAGAGATTGGCGATCACGAAAGTGCGGCGGACTATCTTCTGAGTGAAAAGCCACGCATTCCAAGCAGTGAATTGAACCGCTTCCGTCACCCGCGTACTGTCGTCGGCAATATTCAAAGCATCTACTTTGACTCTCAGACTCGTCGTAAAGAGCCGAGATACCAATTTAAGTCACCGTTGCAACTTACATCACAAGATGGCGCAGCGGCGAACGGACACACCTTAGATATTTCGAAGCGTGGACTGAGCATTAGCCTTGAACACCCAATGGTACTCAAGATTAATGATCCGGTATTAGTGAACTTCAATGAACTGCAGCTCTATGACAAGAACCTGCCACTGAGCACAGTGCCTTACCACGTAATTCGAGTGAGTCCGAATGGTCGCAACGTGCAGTTGGTTATTGCCGAGAACGCCAAGACAATGCGTACCATCGCTTTCCTTAATGGGCTTATCGATCAAAACCAAAGTAAGCTGATTAAGAAGCAAGAGATACTGCCAACACATTCGCTACTCGAATCACTGCACAACATTTTGTTGAGCAAGATGGTCAGTAACCCAATATTCATTGATAAGCCAAGTTCAACGCTGCGCTGTAAGATCATTGGTGTGAATTTCCCACTGAATAAGCATCTAACGTTACTTGCTAAACTTGGTCACAACCAAAAGTTCTCACTCGAGCCAATCTTCAAGGGTCACACCAACTCACTGTTGGCTGAGCCACTAAAAAGAATTGAAGGTGCGGAGCCTAAGCATCATGACGTGTACATTGCTGCAGTGAAGTTTGGCGACAAAATCCAGTCGGTACACACCAAGTTGGTCAAAGACTTCGCCTCAGCAAAGGAACGCATCTTATTCATCAAGAAAGCGCAGCACTTAGGTGATGTGTATGTATTGCGAGTCACCACGGCACCTATCTTTAATCCGCTAACGAGTTTATTCCAGTCGGATTTAGAAGAGCTTTCACGCATCAGTATGCATCAAGCTAAGAAGCTAGAGAATGAGGTGACGGCGTTTATCGGTTATGGCGAGATAGAGGACATTACCGATGAAGTGCTGATTCGATTGGAGCTAACACGCTAGCCTCGAGTGGCGTATTAACTTAAGCATGAAAATTGAAAAAGCAGGCTGATAGCCTGCTTTTTTTGTGTCTGAGCCACTATTGCTAAATAAGATACATAGCCAATAGCACTTAGGTAGAGCCCCTAAGGTTTCGCTTGCCAGCTGATCTTCTGTTGCTTAGCCAATACACCCGACAAGATACACAGCACACCGCCTAAACCTGCGTAACGAACAGCAGTTTGAGCTTGCTGCTCTACTTTTGGTTTTGCGTGGTAGGCAATGCCTAAACCTGCAGAGCCCATCATCACCAAGTCATTGGCACCATCACCAACGGCAACGGTATTATGTAGTTCCAATTCGTACTCTTCAGCCAACTCTACCAAGATATCCGCTTTGGTCTGCGCCGAAACAACATCGCCTAAGACTTCACCCGTCAACTTACCGTTGACGATCTCAAGCGTGTTTGATTGAGCATGGTCTAGATCAAGGGTATCTTTCAGGTAGTCAGAGAAGTAAGTAAAACCGCCTGATGCAATCGCCGTTTTCCAGCCAAGCTTATTTAGAGTATTCACCAGCCCGACCAAGTCTGGCATGAATGGCAATGACTGACGCACTTGCTCTAATATCGACTCATCCGCACCTTTCAGTGCTCCTACTCGTTGGCGCAGGCTCTGTTCAAAGTCGAGCTCGCCTTGCATCGCTCGTTCTGTGATTTCAGAGACTAACTCTCCCACTCCAGCTAGCTTGGCAATCTCATCAATGCATTCAATTTGAATCGCTGTGGAATCCATATCCATCACGATCAAACCTGGCTTAGATAAGTCTGGGACCTCGCTAAGGCAAGCATAATCAAGCTTTAGCGCTTGGAGGATTTCTTCGTGTGCTGGCGTTAGATTGCCTGACATCAAAGCCACTTCATAATGCCCAACCTTCCACGTATCGAGGATGGTGTTGTAAGTGCCAGTGAAAAAGTCGATGTCATCGAAAGATTGTGGAGATAGGTACTCACCAAACACAATCCAATTGGCCTTGGATTTAGCGAGTTGAGAAGCGAAACGAGTCTCTGGGAGTCGAGTTAATAATGTCGTATGCCTTTTTATCGGCAGATATTTCTGATCGTCCATGTGTATGATTCCTAATTAACTATGCTAAACGTTAACCTATTGCAATTTGAAAACGCAAGTCTCAATATGTCTTAATCATAACATTTGTTTATTTCAGGCTTCGTTAAACATGAATGAATCATTGTTCTCAATACGTAACGCTTTACGAATGCTAGCCCTCATTTTGTTGGCTACCATGTTCGTTGTAACGATTAAAAATACGGTCGTGATCAGTAAAGGTAACGAGAAGATCCAAGCAAAACAATTGGAAACTCTTACCAAGCTGCTTATCTCTCAGGCATCACTTTCAGCCAGCAAGATGATCACGCAACAAGACCAAGAGCGATTGCTTGATCTGACTAACCAGCTATCTCAAGACCGACTGGTGTTCGATACCACCATCTATGATGCAGAGGGTATTCGACTGGCTTCGAGCGAAAAAGCCCTCTCGGTACGTGAGGTTCTTGGCTTAGATACACCACTTTCAACAGCAAGTATCGGCAGACAACAGTTAGTTGAACCTATTTATTCTCCAGAGAAAACGATCATCGGCTTTATTCGAGTGACTTTTGAAACCGGTAAGATGACGGCGATTTCTGATCACCACTACCGCAAAAGTGATCGCTACATGATCGGTATGGTGTTGATGGGGTTTGTGAGTGGCGTGTTGTTCATCATGCTGATTCGCAGAAGACCAACTAAGTCTGGTGAGAACTTACTATTGAAAAATGTAAGCTCATAAACACACTAGGCTGACAATAAATACTAGACTCAGAATAAGTACAGCAATCCAATAAAAAGCCCCGACGCTCAGGCAGCAACGGGGCTTTTTGTTATCTGTTAACTTATCAAGCTAAGACAAATCAAGATTATTCTTGGTCACCAAGCAACACTGAGTCTAGTGCGATAACCATCATGTCGTTGAAAGTCGTTTGACGTTCATCTGATGTCGTTTGCTCACCGGTCTTGATGTGATCAGAAACAGTACAAATCGTTAGAGCTTTGGCGCCATATTCAGCACATACACCATAGATGCCTGCAGCTTCCATCTCTACGCCAACAATGCCGTATTTGTCCATTACTTCGAACATCTCTGGATCTGGCGTGTAGAACAACTCAGCCGAGAACAGGTTACCGACTTTTACGCCAACACCGCGAGCTTTGGCTGCATCTTCTGCCGCGCGCACCATCTTGTAATCCGCAATAGCTGCAAAGTCATGACCTTTAAAGCGAATACGGTTCACTTTAGAGTCAGTACATGCGCCCATACCGATCACCACATCACGCACTTTGATATCTTCGCTCACTGCACCACAACTGCCCACACGAATGATCTTCTTCACACCAAAGTCTTTGATCAGCTCAGTCGCGTAAATAGAACAAGATGGAATGCCCATACCGTGTCCCATTACCGAAACCTTACGACCTTTGTAAGTACCGGTGTAACCAAACATGTTGCGAACGTCGCACACTTGAACCACTTCTTCTAAGAAGGTTTCAGCGATGTATTTAGCACGTAGCGGGTCGCCTGGCATTAAAACTACGTCAGCGAAATCACCCATTTCAGCATTAATATGTGGAGTAGCCATTGAAAATATCCTTAATCTCAAAACAAAAAAAGAAGAGAGAAGTTTCCCTCTCTCTTCGTTAACTATTATAGAAAGCTTGTACCGTGTCCCATTGGCGATGTACCAAAGTATGACGCTAAGCTTTGACCGATATCAGCAAATGTATCGCGACGGCCTAAAGAACCGGCTGGAACCTTCTGACCGTAAACAATCACAGGGATGTGCTCACGAGTATGGTCTGTACCTGGCCATGTCGGATCACAACCGTGGTCAGCAGTTAAGATAAGCACATCGTCTTCTTTCATCATATCGATGATTTCATTGATGCGACCATCGAAGTACTCAAGTGCCGCTGCGTAACCAGCAACATCACGGCGGTGGCCGTAAGCTGAGTCAAAATCAACGAAGTTAGTGAACACGATAGTGTTGTCGCCCGCTTCATTGATCGCATCTTTGGTTGCTTCAAATAGCGCAGGGATACCTGTTGCTTTGGTTTTCTGAGTGATGCCACAACCCGCGTAGATATCAGAGATCTTACCGATTGAGTGAACGTTACCGCCCTTCTCATCAACCAACTTCTGAAGAATGGTAGCTGCAGGTGGCTCAACAGAAAGGTCACGACGGTTACCAGTACGTTCGAATTGACCTTTACCTTGGCCAATGAACGGACGAGCGATAACACGACCAATGTTGTAATCTTCTAGCTCTTCACGAGCAATCTGACAAAGGTCTAATAGGTTTTGTAGGCCGAATGTCTCTTCATGACAAGCGATCTGGAAAACAGAGTCTGCTGAAGTATAGAAGATTGGCAGGCCTGTCTTCATGTGTTCTTCACCTAGGTTATCTAGGATTTCAGTGCCTGATGAGTGGCAGTTACCCAAGAAACCAGACAGGCCTGCACGCTCAAGGATGCGGTCAGTCAGTTCTTTTGGGAAGCTGTTCTCTTTGTCGGTGAAGTAGCCCCAGTCAAACAGTACAGGAACACCTGCGATTTCCCAGTGACCTGATGGCGTGTCTTTACCAGAAGACAGCTCAGCAGCGTGACCGTAAGCGCCAATGATCTCAGCGTCTGCATCCATACCAGGAGCAAAGCGACCTGTAGACTCTTTGTGAGCCATCGCTAGACCTAGCTTAGACAGGTTTGGCAGTGCCAGTGAACCTTTACGATCTGCATTGTCTGCAAGACCTTGGTCACAATGATCTGCGATGTGGCCCATAGTGTCAGAACCTACATCACCAAATTTGTCTGCATCCGCTGTTTCACCGATACCGAATGAATCTAAAACTAAAATAAATGCTCTTTTCATTTTCTTCACCAACTTATTGCTCTTTGCACCAGAACTCTGTTTATCGGTATACGCGAGGTATACCGATACCTGTTATTTACACGTCTTCAGAACGAATCTGACGGTAAACGTCTGGCGTTGCTGTATATTCTCCGCCCACAGTGATTGCATTTTGTAATGCTGTTGCAGCTTCTTGCCACTGTAGTTCGTTGCGAGCATGAATCATTGCTAATGGCTTATCTTCACTTGCTACTTCACCTAGGCGAATGAAGTGATCAAAACCGACTGCGTAATCAATGCTGTCAGTTGCTACACGACGACCGCCGCCCATACCAACCACAGCCATACCAATTGCACGAGTATCCATTGCTGATACCACACCGCTTTCTAACGCGTACACTGGCTTAATAATGTCTGCTTTTTCTAGGTAGTTATCGTAGTTCATTACGAAATCAACTGGACCACCAAGGCCCGCTACCATTTTACCGAAGCACTCTGCTGCCTTACCGTTATCCAGTACTGCCATCAGTTTTTCGCGCGCTTCGTCTGAGTCTTTAGCTAGGTTACCGAGCACCAGCATTTCAGCACACGATGCTAGAGTGATCTCTAACAAGCGAGGGTTACGGTATTCACCCGTTAGGAACTGAACCGCTTCACGAACTTCTACTGCGTTACCCGCTGAAGAAGCCAGCACTTGGTTCATGTCCGTTAGGATTGCTGTTGTTTTAGTACCCGCACCGTTTGCTACTGCAACGATAGATTTCGCTAGCTCTTCAGATGCTTCGTAAGTCGGCATGAATGCGCCTGAACCTACTTTTACATCCATCACTAGAGAATCAAGGCCCGCAGCCAGTTTCTTAGATAGGATTGAAGCCGTGATCAGCGAGATGTTATCGACTGTTGCTGTGATATCACGAGTTGCGTAAACACGCTTGTCAGCAGGAGCTAGATCGCCTGTTTGACCGATGATAGCCACGCCAGCATCTTTCGTTACTTCACCGAACACATCGTTGGTTGGTGTAATGTTGTAACCCGGAATAGATTCCAGCTTGTCTAGCGTACCGCCAGTGTGGCCTAAACCACGACCAGAGATCATTGGAACGAAACCGCCACATGCTGCCACCATTGGGCCAAGCATCAGAGAAGTAACGTCGCCAACACCACCAGTAGAGTGTTTATCAACGATTGGGCCATCAAAGTTCATGTGGCTCCAGTCAATCACCATGCCTGAATCACGCATTGCACACGTTAGTGCGATACGTTCTGGCATCGTCATTTCATTAAAAAAGATAGCCATTGCGAATGCGGCAATTTGGCCTTCAGAAACCGTGTTCTTAGCCACACCTTGAATGAAGAAGTTAATTTCTTCAGCTGTTAGGACTTCACCGTCACGTTTTCTGCGAATAATTTCTTGAGGTAGATACATTAGTGCCTCCCAAACTCTAGTGAGTATGGTTTGTAGGGAAAGAGGTAATATGGAGTGACTTAACGTCACTCCATCAAACAGACTTATTATGTTCAATACTCTAAATATTTGGCGTTGCAGTTAGGCGACCAGTGAGTTCATTCCTATGAGCATAGAGGCTCTATGTAATTAGGAGGAACTTACGCAGTCAACAACGCTGCGGTGTCAAATATGACGAGTAAATTAGTATGCTGCTGGATCAGCAGTCTGGTCTGTCACTTCTAATGTATTAAGAAGGTTAGTTAGTAGGCTTGAAGCACCAAAACGGTAGTGCATGTTGTCTGCCCACTCAGCGCCTAGTAGCTCATCAGCCATTGCTAGGTATAGTGCTGCATCTTCAGCAGTACGTACGCCACCAGCTGGTTTGAAACCAACTGTTTTAGCAACACCCATGTCACGAATAACTTCAAGCATCATGCGCGCGTACTCTGGAGTCGCGTTTACTGGCACTTTACCTGTTGAAGTTTTGATGAAGTCTGCACCTGCTTCGATACAGATTTGAGAAGCTTTCTTGATTAGTGCTTCTTCTTTCAGTTCACCTGTTTCGATGATCACTTTAAGCGTGATGTCACCACAAGCTGCTTTACACTGTTTAACTAGCTCAAAGCCAACTTCTTCGTTGCCAGCAATAAGAGCACGGTATGGGAATACTACGTCAACTTCGTCTGCGCCGTACGCTACCGCTGCTTTTGTTTCTGCAACAGCAATTTCGATGTCGTCATTACCATGAGGGAAGTTAGTTACAGTCGCAATGCGTACTTCTGGAGTACCTTGCTCACGCAACGCTTTCTTAGCTGCTGGGATAAAGCGAGGGTAAATACAGATTGCAGCGGTGTTGCCTACTGCAGTCTTCGCGTCATGACAAAGCGCCACTACTTTTTCAGTAGTATCGTCGTCATTTAGCGTAGTTAGGTCCATAAGTTTAAGTGCACGTAGAGCTGCTGCTTTTAAATCGCTCATTTCTATCTCCGATCAATATATTCAAATAGTTAACTACTTCGCCCTCCATCCAGTATAGATGGATATTTTAGTAATGCTCAGTAGCCACAAATGAACGGACTTGGTTCCCTGAAGACTTGATAACTTTCGCTACCAATTGCAATCCTTGTCACCGCACAGTACCAGTTTGGTCTATGGCACAACAAATCAGTCATGTTGTGTCTAACATCTATAGCGTATCGCTAATTTTGGCTTAATCCCAGAAGAATAACGTTCGAGTTGATTTCGAGGTTACTTTCTTGCCAACAGAGACATCCTATCCCTTTAGCTTATACATTATAGGTATCCATCAATAAATTGTAGTGCTCCTTAGAACGCAAACGGTTTGTATCTCAAAAAAACATTCTAGACCCTACATCGAATCTAAGCATAAGCGCGTGCATATACTAAAAACGGCAGGCCTAAAAACAAAAAAGCCCCGCAGCAATTTCTTGCTACGGGGCGATATTATTATGGCGTCTATATATCGATTTCTAACTAATTAGAAAGACAGGAAGAAGCCAGCAATTGTTGCTGCCATCAGGTTAGATAGAGTACCAGCAATTACCGCTTTAACACCCATACGTGCGATGTCGTGGCGACGGCTTGGTGCAATACCACCTAGACCACCTAGAAGAATCGCAATTGAAGAAAGGTTTGCGAAACCACATAGTGCGAATGCGATGATAGCTTGAGTCTTCTCAGACATCACTTGACCAGTTGCTGCAACAACTTGAGCGTTTTCACCAACGTATGGTACGAAGTTTAGGTATGCAACGAATTCGTTAACAACTGTCTTCTGACCAATGAAAGAACCAGCGATAGTTGCTTCTTCCCATGGAACACCAATGATGAATGCTAGCGGTGCGAAGATCCAACCTAGAAGAAGTTCTAGAGTTAGGTTTTCCATACCGAACCAACCACCGATGCCACCTAGGATACCGTTGATTAGAGCAATTAGACCGATGAATGCTAGTAGCATTGCACCAACGTTAAGTGCTAGTTGTAGACCAACTGATGCGCCACCTGCTGCTGCGTCGATAACGTTAGCTGGTTTGTCATCGCCACCGTCCATTTCGTCAGCGATGTTGTCGTCTGGCGTATCTGTTTCAGGCTTGATGATTTTAGCGAATAGTAGACCACCTGGTGCTGCCATGAATGATGCTGCTACAAGGTACTCTAGAGGTACACCCATAGATGCGTAACCCGCTAGTACACCACCAGCTACAGAAGCCAAACCACCACACATTACTGCGAATAGTTCAGAGTTAGTCATTTTAGGAACAAATGGACGAACAACTAGAGGTGCTTCAGTTTGACCAACGAAGATGTTTGCTGCTGCAGACATAGACTCGGCGCGAGAAGTACCTAGAGCTTTCTGAAGACCACCACCAAGAACTTTGATTACAATTTGCATAACACCAATGTAGTAAAGTACAGAGATAAGTGCAGAGAAGAAAATCAGAGTTGGTAGTACTTGGAAAGCAAAGATGAAACCGATACCGTCAACTGAGAAGTTAACTAGGCTGCCGAATAGGAAACCAGTACCGTCTTTACCGTAGTCGATCACGTTTGCTACACCAGCAGAGAAACCTGCAAGTAGATCACGACCCCAAGGGATGTAAAGTACGAATGCACCAAGTGCGAATTGGATAGCGAAAGCGCCACCCACTGTTCTTAGATTAATAGCTTTGCGGTTGTCAGATAGTAGTACTGCGATTGCGATCAGTGCAACCATTCCGACTAGGCTCATAAACAGGCTCATAGTTTATGACTTCCTTATTAGTTATTTATTGGCGTGTTACAAAATGGGGCTATAAAGCGGAGGCAATTATACTCATGCGACCACTAATAAAGTAATGCCGTCCTCACACTTTCGTAGAAGATTCATGTACCATTCACACGCAAATGTGACCCAAATCACAAGCTCAGTGCGATTTACGCAAACGATAAACAAAAACCTTCGATTTTATTCACATATACCGAATGCGCGATGACTATTTTGCCAAATTTGCGCTGCAATCGATTGCTTTGGCTCTTTTCTAAGCAAAAAAAGTTCATTTAAGATCGTAACTAAATATTTGGAATGATTAACATTTCCTTGGTTTCCATACATGGGCATGTCCGGAGCATCCGTTTCCAATACCAGACATTCAAGGGGCAATTTTGCGATGGTTGTGCGTGTTTTTTGCGCTCTTGGGTAAGTTATCGTTCCACCGACGCCAATATAGAAACCGAGCTTGATCCACGCCAAAGCTTGCTGTTCACTCCCAGAAAAACCGTGAATCACACCACCTAAGGTGAACTTATGCTGCTTTATTAGCTCGATAAGTCGGTTGTAAGACTTCCTCTCATGGATGATTAAAGGCAGGTCAAACTCCTTCGCAAGCTCCATTTGTTGGATGAAAAAGCGCTCTTGTTTCTCTCGTTCAACGTCCACAAAAAAGTCCAACCCGCACTCACCTATCGCGACACATTGGCTGTTTTTTGAAGCGAGTAATTGGCGAAGTTCCGAGAATTGCTCGTCATTGGCTTGCTCTAAAAAGTAAGGGTGGAAACCTAAGGCGTAGTAAACATTAGGGTAAAATTTGGCGATTTTATCGAGCTTCGACCAGTTACTTCTGCCAATAGAAGGAATAAGAATCTTCTCGACTTGAGCTTGTTTCGCTTCTTTAAGGTAGCTATCAATACTTTGATCCGGTGTAAAACCTTGCTCAAACGCCTCAAAATCCGCATGGCAATGGGTATCAAACAGCGGAAAGTCACTTATTTGCTGTGTCATCTTCCCTACTCTCCATTTGTTTCCCTTGAGGATCACGACGATAAGCAACACAACTGCGCTTGTTTTCAGGCGTTAGCCCAAGCTCTTCACACCACTTATCGTATTTCCTAACCCAAGCTTTTATCCAACCGAACATATTTACCTCAAGCTTATTGTCTAAAATGGCACGCATTAAAAAACGCCTATTGCAGAACAATAGACGTTTTTGTTTAACTCGAATAGAGATCGAAGAAATTAGTGCTCGCGCGTCGCTCGGAACTGAACTTCAGGGAAGCGTTCAGAAGCTAGGTTCAAGTTCACCATAGTTGGTGCGATGTAAGACAGGTTATCACCGCCATCTAGCGCAAGGTTAGATTGGTTCTTACGTTTGAATTCTTCAAGTTTCTTAGCGTCATCACATTCAACCCAACGAGCTGTTGCAACGTTAACACCTTCGTAGATAGCTTCTACGTTGTATTCCGCTTTCAAGCGCGCTACAACCACGTCGAACTGAAGCACACCAACCGCACCAACGATCAGGTCGTTGTTTTGCATAGGACGGAATACTTGTACTGCGCCCTCTTCTGAAAGCTGAACTAAGCCTTTTAGAAGTTGCTTCTGCTTCAGTGGATCGCGTAGACGGATACGACGGAATAGCTCAGGTGCGAAGTTAGGAATACCAGCGAACTTAAGGCTCTCACCTTGAGTAAAGGTATCACCAATCTGGATAGTACCGTGGTTATGTAGACCGATAATATCACCCGCGTATGCTTTTTCAGCACGTGCACGGTCACCCGCCATAAAGGTTACCGCATCAGAGATACTTACACTCTTGCCTGTACGAACATGGTTCATCTTCATACCTTGGTTGTAAGTACCCGAAACGATACGCATGAATGCGATACGGTCACGGTGTTTAGGGTCCATGTTTGCTTGGATCTTGAAGACGAAACCAGAGAACTTCTCTTCGGTTGCTTCAACATCACGCTCGTTCGCTTGACGCGTTTGAGGTGCTGGAGCCCATTTCGTTAGACCATCAAGCATGTGGTCAACACCAAAGTTACCCAATGCAGTACCGAAGTAAACCGGCGTTAGTTCACCCGCTAGGAACAGTTCATGATCAAACTCAGGACAAGCACCGATAACAAGCTCTAGCTCTTCACGTACGCTTTCCGCAAGATCAGCACCTACTGCTTCATCTAGCTCAGGGTTATCGAGACCTTTGATGATACGAACTTCTTGGATCTCGTGGCCGTGGCCAGATTCATACAAGATCGTTTCATCACGATGAATGTGGTAAACACCTTTAAACTCTTTACCACAACCGATAGGCCATGAGATAGGAGCACAAGCCATACCTAGCTCGCTCTCTACTTCATCAAGCACTTCCATTGGGTCACGAACGTCACGGTCAAGTTTATTCATAAACGTTACGATTGGCGTATCACGTAGACGCGTTACTTCCATTAGTTTACGAGTACGATCCTCGACACCTTTCGCAGCATCGATAACCATCAAACATGAATCAACCGCTGTTAGCGTACGGTACGTATCTTCCGAGAAATCTTCGTGTCCTGGAGTATCTAGTAGGTTTACTAGGCAATCATTGTATGGGAATTGCATTACCGACGTAGTTACCGAGATACCACGTTCTTTTTCCATCTCCATCCAGTCAGATTTAGCGTGCTGGTTAGAGCCACGGCCTTTTACGGTACCCGCTTTTTGAATCGCGTTTCCGAATAAAAGAACTTTTTCAGTAATCGTGGTTTTACCCGCATCCGGGTGAGAGATAATCGCAAACGTTCTACGTTTGCTCACTTCTTGTTGGAAAGACATAGTCGCCCTTTGCTGATCTAAAGCGTAAAAAGGGCAAGTAGATAATACTTGCCCTTGAATTCTGTGTGCGGATTATACAGAAAGCGTATCACTTTCTAAAGGGTCAGTTTACACCCTATTTTTTGGCTAATTTTGTGATTAGCTATCTAGTTAGCGAAAAGACGTAACATGACTAGCTAAAAGACATAAAAAGATAGCTCATAATGATGGCATCTTCGTTGCCTTGTTTAGTTGGATAGTAATTACGACGGCGATCAACTTCGTTGAAGCCTGCCTTTTCGTAAAGATTAAACGCGTTCACATTACTTTCGCGAACTTCCAGCCAAGCGCTTTCAGCATCAGCTTGTTCACATATATCAAGGAAATGTTCAGTTAGTGCCTTACCATAACCTTTGCCTTGCTTGCTTGGGTCTACCGCAATATTAAGCAGCGTCACTTCACCAACAATATTTTGAGCGAAGAAATAGCCCACCACTTGTCCATCAACTTCAAGGACATGATGACAAGCGCCTCGGCTATCAAGATCTCGGATCATATTTTCAGACCAAGGGTGAGAATGCGCGGCCTGCTCTATCTTCCAAATGGCGTCTAGGTGTTGTTGTGAAGTCGGTAAAAATTGATTAGTCATAAGCACAAATTTGTTGCCATAAGTCGCGGCGGTGTTGGTTGTTACCGTTAATGTCAGACAGTAATGGCGATTGAAGTGTTTTAGCCTTCAGCTCTTGAGCCGATTCACAACCAGCAAACCACACCCATTCAACATCACCAAGTTCGATAGAAGATAAGTGTTGAGGCTGAATATGTAAGGCTTGAGATAAGTCGAGTTTGATACTTTTGAGTACACGCTCAAACATCACAGCGAGGTCTTCCTGAGGTTTTTCAGGCGAAACCAACAGTAACTTGCAATCGCTCGAGAGCGGAGTCAATTCAGATTCATAACCTGCTAAACGCTCTGGGTGACTTAGTTCCCATTGGCTAATGCCCATCTCATGTAGGTATTGCGCGTGTGTTTGTGACATATCTAGCGGTGTAACCTTAGGTTTGTTGGTATTGCTCTTCTTAGAGCGAACTGAAAAGGAGCTCATTGGGGCTGATACTAACAAAAAATAAAGGAGCATCAAGCTCCTTTATTTAGACTAAATTAGTTTGTATCGGATTACGTGGTAAATCAGCTTATAAGTCGTTGAACTCTGGGCTGTAAGCAATCTCACCAGAATGCCCAGCAAACACACCCTCTACCAACTCAATCGCTTGGAAAGCACCTTCAGGTACATCCCAAACACAACTCAGGCCAAACTCGCTCGCAGCCTTAAAACCAAAGCGGCCGTAGTAAGCAGGATCACCAAGCACAACACAGGCTGGGTAACCGAAATCTACCAATGTAGAAAATGCGTCTTCAACCAGTGATTTGGCAATACCTTGATTGCGGTACTCTTCTTTCACTGCGAGAGGCGCAAGTCCCTGCCAGTTATGATCGTCACCATGGAGAGTGATAGGGCTAAACATCAGGTGACCAACCACCTCGCCCTCATCAGAACAAGCCACCAGCGATAGCGTTAAATGGCTATTCTCACGCAAGCTCATAACCAAATTAGCTTCCGCATCTGTTTCAAAAACAGATTTCAATAAACGATCAATGACAAGTATATCTGCCGGTGCTTCAGTTCGAATAAGCATTCATTACCTCACTTTGTGTATCTGGGGATTGTACTCCCTTCTGCACAAAATCAGCTAATTGATTTAACAAAGTTTTCATAGGAGTCGGCAATACGTCTAAATCTACGCTATCCATCAAGTTTTTGACTTCTAAACCAAGCTCTGTATCGCCCTCAATAGACAGTCTACGTTGAAAGAAAAGCGTATCTGGGTCTTCTTTACGCCCGGCAATCAGCACAAGATCGTTAAGGTTTCCGCTAAAGCTTACATCTTCAACAACCTCGTTATCAGCTACAACTAGTTGCTCATTTTGATAGCTAATACACCAACTTAACCCCATATCTTTTATTGAGACTTTAAGCCACTTGTCTTCTAAGAATTCAAAGTCACCGTCCTCTAAAGCTTCCTTAAAGACATTCTTAAGCGCCTCCAATAAGGCTCTTTTTTGTACTGTTTTAGGCAATAACTGGACTGGAGATCGCAAAATTGATGCGGCATTTTGAACTAGTTGAGTGCGAATCTTGTTTATCACGTGACTTATCCGTAACTTTGTCAATAATATGGAATGCATCATAGATGATGTTGAAATCTCAGTTACTGTTATGTATCAAATTAACTTCGGTTTGATACTCGACCTTTAATATCCTGAAAATCACAGTTATAGTAACTCAGGTCATGAGAATTACAGCGGATCGCTGCACTCACAGGTAAATATCGATAGCCACACAAAAAGTAATAAATATTTATCGATAGTGAATATTCAAGCTCTTGGAGAATTGGTAGTACTTTGATGCCTCCCCAGCAACTACAACATTGGTTTACCCAGCTAACAGCAAACAGTCCGTTCTTTTTTGCGGTACTTGACGCCCAACATAACTATTTTATGGTTAATGAGCGTTACTGCGATATTGCTGGTTTGAGTCAAACAGAGCTTGCAGGCATGAATGATCGCCAAACATTGGGCGAACAGTTCTACCAACATCTCAAGCCTTACTATGAGCGTGCATTCAGTGGCGAAACGATTGAGGCCGAAGTCACCCTCAACGAAACAGACCTCGATACCAGCCTTCATTTCAGCCTATCTCCGCTTACCAATGGCAACAAAACCGACTACATCGTCTTTCACGCCTTCGATACATCAGAAAACCAAGTACTTGTCCGTTCTTTAGAAGAATCCGAAGCCAAATTCCACAAACTATCTCAACTACTCCCTGACGGATTACTGCTCGTTGAAAGTGACTATATCTTGTCATCCAACCCAGCGGCAGCGCGCCTGCTTGGCTTTAACTCAACCACAGAGTTAATTGGCGAACAGCTGGGACGCCTATTTATCGATGAACAAACCAAAACAGTCTTCAATAATAACCTCAGCTCTATTATTTCTGAGTCTGGTTTGGTTTGCTTAACGGGTGCACGATGCGGCTTTGAACGTAAGGTTCAGCTCAACATCGACTCCACCACTGTTCTTGGAAGCAACACTCAGTTGGTGCTTATCCAAGACGCACAAGAAACCGCAAAACAATACACACCGGCAAACAGTGAAGATGCCTACATCGATGCACTGACCAAGCTCTACAACCGAGTTGGGTTTACTAAGCGTCTTGAGCAGTTCATTCACAATGATACGCCGGTGGTGATGCTCTACTTAGACATTGATAACTTTAAGAATATCAATGACTCACTTGGTCATCACATCGGTGACAAGGTGATTAAAGAGGTCGCTTCGCGTCTTAAACGCTTACTGCCTCGTAAGGCCGTGATTGGACATTTAGGCGGGGATGAGTTTGGTATTATCCTGCCAGAACCTGAACATCAGCGAACACCTGAAATGCTCGCTGAAAAGATCATATCTCTGATCAATCAACCCTTCGATCTTCACCACTTTAGCAAGCGCTTAGCCTGCTCTATTGGTAGTGTGAGCTTTCCTCAAGATGGTACTGATGCTCGTATCTTGCTGCAAAATGCAGACACAGCAATGTATGAAGCGAAAGATCGTGGTCGTAATCGCCTGATCAAGTTCAACGAACAGATGAATAAAGAAGCGCGTATGCGACTGTGGCTTGAGATAGAGCTCCAAAAAGCACTGCAACAAAATGGACTTGAGGTTTGGTATCAACCGAAAGTGAATGCCCGTGATTTCACCATCAACGGCGCTGAAGCTCTGGTACGTTGGAAGCATCCTGTCGAAGGTTATATCAGTCCGGCCGCGTTCATTCCTGTGGCGGAACGAGCAGGGCTTATTGAACAACTTGGCCGAGTGGTAATGCGTGAAGTGTTTGCTACGGTTAAACGCTGGAAGATGCAAGGTATCCTTCCAGGTCGAGTGGCTATCAACCTTTCACCAGAACAGTTTGGTAACCCAAAGCTGATTGATTACATGGAAAAGCTACTGCGTTCGACCGAGCTTGATCCAAGTGCGATTACGTTCGAGCTAACGGAAAGTGCGGTGATGAGTGATAGTGAACACACACTCCAAATGCTTAACGCCATCAAGAAACTTGGCTTTGCTCTCTCCATTGATGATTTTGGTACAGGTTACTCTTCACTGTCTTACCTTGCTCGCTTCCCAATTGATGAGCTTAAGATAGACCGTGCTTTCATCTCTGATATCGATACCCTACCAAAGCAAATCACCGTAATTGAAAACATCATCAACCTAGGTAAATCTCTCGATTTGACCGTGGTTGCTGAAGGTGTCGAAACCAGTGAGCAAGCGACTCTATTATCGAACCTCAACTGTAGTTCGATTCAAGGCTTCCACTTCTACCGTCCGCAACCAAAACAAGATGTCGAAGAGTTGTTTGCCCAAAACCGCCGTCATAAGAACTAATCAAGTACCTCATATTTAAACCAAGCCAACATGTAAAACGGTCACTCGTCAGTACCTCAAACGGAGTAAAAGCAGATTTATCCATCTAAACCTGCCTTACATCAATTCCGTCATTCACAATTCTTCATAAAATGCTCGCTTCAACTTAATTCTACTGGTAGTGAGCAAATGGAACTCTTATGCCCAGCGGGTAACTTACCTGCTTTGAAAACCGCTATTGATTGTGGTGCGGATGCTGTCTATATCGGATTCAAAGACGATACCAATGCCCGACACTTTGCAGGCCTAAACTTTGCGGGTAAAAAGCTCGATCGTGCTGTGCAGTATGTGCATGACCACAACAAGAAAATTCATGTTGCCCTAAATACGTTTGCTCACCCAAATGGCTTCGACCGTTGGACTAATGCCGTAGACAACGCCGCTGCTCTGGGTGTTGATGCGCTGATCATCGCAGACATCGCGGTGCTTGAGTACGCAGCAAATAAGTATCCAGATCTAGAACTGCACCTATCAGTGCAAGCATCTGCGACCAATGCGGCGGCTATCGACTTCTACCATAAAAACTTCAACGTTAAGCGTGTCGTACTACCGCGTGTGTTGTCGATTCATCAGGTCAAACAGCTTTCTCGTAACATCACTTCTGACGTTGACCTTGAAGTATTCGCTTTTGGTAGCTTGTGCATCATGGCAGAAGGCCGTTGCTACCTCTCTTCATACATGACAGGCGAATCACCAAATACTGTTGGTGCTTGTTCTCCGGCGAAATACGTTCGCTGGCAAGAAACAGAAACTGGCCTCGAATCTCGCTTGAACGAAATCCTTATCGATAAATATGAAGCAGGTGAAAACGCAGGTTACCCAACGCTGTGTAAAGGCCGCTTTGAAGCAGATATCGATGGTGAACGTAAGCGCTATCACGCACTTGAAGAGCCAACCAGCCTCAACACGCTATCCATGTTGCCTGAGCTTTTCGCGGCGAACGTTGCCTCAGTGAAGATTGAAGGTCGCCAACGCAGCCCGGCTTATGTTGAACAAGTCACTCGTACGTGGCGTGCAGCTATCGATCGCTACTTAGCGAACCCAGAACAATACCAAGTGGAACAAGCTTGGAATGCGACACTGGCGAATGTATCGGAAGGTACACAAACCACGCTTGGCGCTTATCACCGTAAATGGCAATAGAGCCAAATGGAGAACTCAATGAAATACGCATTAGGCCCTCTACTTTATTTTTGGCCAAAACAAGACGTTGAAAGCTTCTATGAGCAAGCGAAATCAAGCTCTGCCGATATCATCTACCTAGGTGAAGCGGTGTGTTCAAAGCGTCGTGAGATGAAAGCGAAACACTGGATGGACATTGCTAAAGAGCTGTCGGCTTCAGGTAAGCAAGTCGTACTTTCCACCATGGCATTGCTAGAAGCACCAAGCGAAGTCAACATCATGAAGAAGTACATCGATAACGGTGACTTTGCGATCGAAGCCAATGATGTGTCTGCAATTCAACTGGCCAGCGAAAGCAAAGTACCTTTCGTGGTTGGCCCGGCAGTAAACACCTACAACGCACGCACCCTGAACCTATTCTTGAAACAAGGCATGACGCGTTGGTGTATGCCGGTTGAGCTTTCTCGCGAATGGCTAAGCAACGTAATGACCCAGTGCGAAGAGCTAAATATTCGTAACAAGTTCGAAGTTGAAGTGTTTAGCCACGGCTACCTACCGCTTGCTTACTCAGCACGCTGCTTTACCGCTCGCGCTGAAAACAAAGCTAAAGACGATTGCGAAACCTGCTGTATCAAGTACCCAACAGGGCTACAAGTAGAAAGCCAAGAAGGCCAATCAGTCTTCAACCTTAACGGTATTCAGACGCAATCAGGCTACTGCTACAACCTAGTCAACGATTTGCCAAATATGCACGACTTGGTTGATGTGGTTCGTTTAAGCCCACTCGGCATCGATACCTTCTCTGAAATCAATAACTTCAGAGCGAACGAGCAAGGTCAAAAACCGATGAAGATTGAAAGCCGCCAATGTAATGGTTACTGGCATCAGCTTGCAGGTTTAGACGTTAAGAACATCTAGTTCCTCGCATTGGACTAACCAGCAACAGATACAAAAAAGGTCTAGCGTTCGCTAGACCTTTTTAATGCGACTTAGGAAACACGGCCTATGCCGTCGCTGTTTCCATCGGTGAGGCATCGAGCTTCTTTAAGTCTTTGTAGAGCATTACCATCACCACCACACTTAGTGCGATGTTAGACAGTGGGTACGCAATCCAGATCCCCGGCACACCATACAACTTAGGCATAATGTACAAGAACGGTAGTTGGATAAGCATATTACCTATAGTCACAAACATCGCCTTGCTGCCCTTGTTCACCGCTTGATAGTAAGCAGCTGCGACTACCAAGAAGCCATCCAGCGCCAGTGCAAACATGTGAAGGCGAATACCCAACACGGTGTACTCAACCAACTGAGGTTCGTCTGAGTTAAATACTGATACAAACTCACGTGGGAACGCATTGAGAAGCAGCACGAACGCCACACCAATCAATACCGAACTCATCATCGAAATCTTAAGTAGCTTGCGGATGTTTGCTTGGTTACGCGCACCATGGTTGTAGCTCACCAATGGTTGCATGCCGTTGGCGATACCTTCAGCCGTGAGATAATAAACCGTCACGATGTAGCCCAAAATCGCGTAAGCACCGATCATCAACTGGTCGCCATATTGAGAGAACAACGCATTGTGCAACGCCACCATCATCGAACCATAAGCGTACATAAAGAAGCTTGATGTACCAATGGCGAAGATTTGTGGAATCACATCCAGCTTCAATCTCAACTCATTCCAACGTAAACGTAGGTTTGCTCGACGCGAGAAGAAGTAAGCCAAGCCGAGAGCCGTTACTACAAACTGGGCAATCGCTGTTGCTAATGCTGCACCCATCAACTCCCAGCCATAGAGAGCGATAAACAGGTAATCGAGCACGATATTAATCACCGCACCAACGATCATCAGTATCGTCGCTAAGTTCGGACTGTCATCGTTACGCAGTAGAAACGGCATCGCGATCGAACCTAGCGTGAAGACACTAGCACCAATCAGAATGTGTAAGTACTGCAGACCAAGTTCATACACTCGCCCTTCAGCGCCCTGCCAAAGCAAGAAGTTATCAGCAAACAAGAACAACAATGCAGAGACAATAGGCGTTATCGCTAACAACAAGGTTAAGCCCGTTGCTAAGATCTGCTTAGCGCCTTGAGTATCTTTTTCACCTTGGCGAATCGAGACAAGCGCACCTGTGCCCACACCCACCAACATACCAATACCAAGAATCGAACCAATCACTGGCCACGCAACATTGATACCTGCAAGTCCATCAGCCCCCACATAGCGGCCAATGAAGATGCCATCCGCCACTTGGTACAGGCCATTAACCAACATGGCCGCCACGGTAGGGATTGTGTATCGCCAAAATTGACGACTAATTGAGTTACTCATTTCTTACTCTACTTTCATTTGTGAGTCGCATATCAACAAGATATGACTCGAAAAATTAGTTAACAAGGCTAACTAAATATCTAAATTATTTACTTTAAAGCTTTATTTAATAATAGGTTTAACTGCTGAGATTCTTGCTCAGACAAACGGCTTTCCAGTATCTGTGCCATGACCTGATAGATCTTACTTTCTTCTTCCAAGCCGACTTCCGCTTTGCTAGTCAGTACGACCAACTTAGACCTCGCATCTTCGAGCGAAGCTTTACGCTCAACGAGACCTTTTCTCTCTAACCTTTGAACCATAGTAGTTGCTGAAGGCTTGGTTACTTGCATTTCAATCGCCAGATCTGTCAATCGGATCGGTTCAGGAGAGGCTTGAATGACCTTCAAATAGTCATATTCATTGAAGCTCAATTGGCAAATAGGATCTTCATTTACCTGAGTGCGCCATATCTTAGAGGCGAAGCGCTCAATCTTTTCTAAATTCTGGTTCAGCATACTCACCTAATGAAAGAATAGCATTTAGTTAGCAAGGCTAACTATTTTAGTGTTGTTTAAATAAAAAGCAATCAAAACGAGATGAAGATCATAAAAAAGGAGCATAAAAAAACCGCTGACAGACAGCGGCTTTTCGGAATCAAAATGTGTTGCTTACTTAGCGTTGGCTTCTTCTTCGGCCTCAGCCAGCTTAACTTGCGCTAAGTGCTCAGCTTTAAGTGTGGTGAAGATACGGCTTAACTCTAAGAAAGAGTAACGGTGTTCTACGTATTCATACACGTTAAAAGAAACCGCTAACTTGTACAAAGAGATAGCATTCGCGTAATCACCATTCATATGGTAACGCTTAGCAAGGTAGAAGTACGTCTCTGTTAGACGCTGCGCAAGTAACGTGTTGTCACGAGTACCGGTTAAGATCGCCTTGAAAGCCTGCTCTTCAGTAATGTCATCAAGCATAATCGCGACTAATACCCAACCCCACTGCTCATCACGGCTCTCGTAACGTTTTTGCAAATCAAGCTTAGCCTGCTCTGGCGTCAGATCATGCTGAATGATGTACAACCACAGAGCGCGAAACGGATCGCTAGGATCGTCGGCATAGTGCTTCATCATCTCTTCATTGGCTAAGTCGTAACGCTCGCCATAGTAAAGCGCGATAGAGCGGTTCCTTTCTGCGTAAGAGTTTGCAGGATCAAGCTCTAACGTAGAATCAAAAGATTCATAAGCCGCATCAAACTCCCCTACCTGCGTAAAGTAAACACCCAAAAGATTGAAGATATCAGGTTGAGCAGGGTTCAATGAAAGAGATTGGTTGAAGTCGAGACGCGCGAGATCACGCAGGCCAACACTGTCGTAGTAGTTACCACGTTCAAACAGCATCTTAGCTCGAACTTCATCGTTCAAATCTGGGCGCTGTAATAACTGACTAAGACGTGCAATTTGAACTTCTTGCTGAACGCTTGGTTGCAGTGGCACAGCCATCGGTGGATAAACCCAACTTGAGGTGTTATCTGATGTTGTCGCACAACCTGTTAGTACAAGCAGTAAACACATACTCGCGGTTTGAAACCATTTCACAAATAATTACTCCTGTTATGACCGCAATAAAAAAGGGGAGCGATATGCTCCCCTTTATAACATGCTTTGTTGACGATAGGTTAGAAATCACTAAAAAGCGATATCACCATCGACACACTGAGAATTACTCAGCAGCAGGTGCTTCGCCTTCAGCTGGCGTTTCAACTGCTTCTTTCATGCTTAGACGTACACGGCCTTGACGGTCAATTTCAAGAACCTTAACAGGAACTTCTTGACCTTCAGTTAGGTAGTCAGACACTTTCTCAACGCGCTTGTCAGCGATTTGAGAGATGTGTACTAGACCATCTTTACCTGGAAGGATAGTAACGAATGCACCGAAGTCAGCTAGACGAGCAACTTTACCTTGGTAAATGCGGCCAACTTCAACTTCAGCTGTGATCTCTTCGATACGACGGATAGCTTCTTTAGCAGCTGCGCCTTCAGTAGCAGCAATCTTGATTGTGCCATCGTCTTCGATTTCGATTGTAGTACCAGTTTCTTCACAAAGAGCACGGATAACTGCGCCGCCTTTACCGATAACATCTTTGATCTTATCAGAGCTGATTTTCATTGTGTGGATACGTGGAGCGAATTCAGAGATATCTTCACGAGCACCAGAGATAGCTTCATCCATTACAGAAAGGATGTGCTTACGTGCACCTTGCGCTTGGTTAAGTGCTATTTGCATGATCTCTTTAGTGATACCTTCGATCTTGATGTCCATTTGAAGTGCAGTGATACCAGCGTTAGTACCTGCTACTTTAAAGTCCATGTCACCTAGGTGATCTTCGTCGCCAAGGATGTCAGAAAGAACAACGAAATCGTCGCCTTCTTTAACAAGACCCATTGCGATACCCGCAACAGAAGCTTTGATTGGAACACCAGCATCCATAAGAGCTAGAGATGTACCACATACAGAAGCCATTGAAGAAGAACCGTTAGATTCTGTGATTTCCGATACAACACGAACTGTGTATGGGAATTCTTCAACAGAAGGCATTACTGCTTGGATACCACGTTTAGCAAGCTTACCGTGACCAATTTCACGACGCTTAGGAGAACCAACGAAACCAGTTTCACCTACACAGTATGGAGGGAAGTTGTAGTGTAGAAGGAAGTTGTCTTTCTTCTCACCCATCAGGCTGTCGATGATTTGAGCATCACGTTGTGTGCCAAGCGTTGCAGTAACAAGTGCTTGAGTTTCACCACGAGTGAATAGAGAAGAACCGTGTGTACGTGGAAGAACACCAGTACGTACGTCTAGCGCACGAACCATGTCTTTTTCACGGCCATCGATACGTGGGTTGCCAGCGATGATGCGGCTACGTACTACGTTTTTCTCTAGAGAACCAAGCATGCCGCGGATTTCGCGCTCATCTAGGTTTTCGTCTTGTGCAATTAGAGCTTCAACAACGTCGTTCTTGATTGCGCCAACTTGCTCATAACGAGCCATTTTCTCAGTGATCTGGTACGCGTCAGATAGACGAGTTTCAGCAAGTTCAGCAACTTGAGCTTTAAGCTCAGTGTTAACTGCTGGTGCTTCCCAGTTCCAAGATGGAGTTGCAACTTCAGCAGCAAACTCGTTGATTGCTTTGATTACAACTTGTTGTTGGTCGTGACCGTAAACAACAGCTGAAAGCATTTCTTCTTCAGATAGGTTATCTGCTTCAGATTCAACCATAAGTACTGCGCCTTCTGTACCAGACACAACTAGGTCTAGTTTAGAGTTTTCAAGCTCAGTATTTGATGGGTTAAGAACAAGTTCGCCGTCGATGTGACCAACACGTGCAGCACCGATAGGACCATTGAATGGAACACCAGAGATAGCAAGCGCAGCAGATGTTGCGATCATAGTGATCATGTCTGGGTTTACGTCAGGGTTGATAGAAACAACCGTAGCGATAACTTGAACTTCGTTTTTAAACGCACTTGGGAAAAGTGGACGAATTGGACGGTCAATCAGACGAGCTGTTAGTGTTTCGCCTTCAGATGGACGACCTTCACGCTTGAAGAAACCACCAGGGATTTTACCCGCAGCGTATGTACGCTCTTGGTAGTTTACTGTTAGTGGGAAGAAGTCTTGACCTGCAACTGCTTCTTTCTTAGCAACAACAGAAACGAATACTGAAGTATCGTCCATAGTCGCCATTACAGCAGCAGTAGCTTGACGTGCAATTACGCCCGTTTCTAGAGTAACGGTGTGGTTACCGTACTGGAACGATTTTACAACTGGTTTTTCAAACATTGTATATCCTTAGCTCTAAAGTCAGACTTTAGATTAAGTGAATAATGACTCAAGACATTACCAATCGCGACTAGTGAAAAGGGACTTAGGATGGTGACTCTTTGTATGTGTTCATACGCCGAATTAAGACCAAATCCGCCTTTGAATAGTCGCGACCTATTGGCCGACATCTGTGACTGTAATCTCTTGAGAGGTTGATTGCCAAACGCTGAAAACGCTATAGGCGGGCGTAGTATAAACTATTTTTATTAGGAGATATATTTCCTATCAGAAAAAGCCAGATGATATTCTGAGCATCCAGCCTAGCATTTTCTTACAGGCACAAAAAAAGGAGCATAAATGCTCCTTTTCTTCAAACTGTCTTTGCAGACATCGCTATTAGCGACGTAGGCCTAGACGCTTGATTAGGTCTTGGTAACGAGCAAGGTTTTTGCCTTTCAAGTAATCAAGAAGCTTACGACGGCTAGAAACCATACGTAGTAGACCACGACGGCTGTGGTGATCGTGTTTGTGCGCTTTGAAGTGACCTTGTAGGTGGTTGATAGAAGCAGTAAGTAGTGCTACTTGTACTTCTGGTGAACCTGTGTCGCCTTCAGATTGTGCGTATTCTGCAACGATTGCTGCTTTAGTTTCTGCATTCAGAGACATAATTCTCTCCTGATAAGAGTAAGTTTATATTTGTAGCAGCCAATCTCTGATTCAGCCGCTACGCGAGCCGAGGATTATAGGGAAGTTTGTCAGTTGGCGCAATAACAATCGAACCCATTAAAAACGAAAAAAGCGAACCACCTAAATTAGGCGTTCGCTTTCTATCTTATTTGCTCGCTTTTCACGACTCAGCGCTAAGATCCGATGTAAGCGCTACGCTTGTGGCTCTTCATCTCTGAAAACAACCAAACGCTTCGGTGCAACTCGGCCATCTTCAGCAATCTGAGCTACGCCGACAAACAGCTTCTCTTCGCCACTTGTCATACGAACCGTGCCTTCAGTTGGCGCACCAGCAACCTGAACTGGCATACCGTGCTGAACTAGGTCAGTCAGTTCCGCGTTCAGGTTTACTTCTGGTAAGTCTTCAACGGCAGTGTCCATTGGCATCAGCAGTGGATCAAGCAGCTCTTTCGGTGCAATTTCTTGCGCCTGTGCTTGCTCTAGGATCTCGTTTAACTGCTCCAAAGTCACCATACGCTCGTATGGGTACTTTGCGACACCTGTACGACGAAGCATGGTCACGTGAGCACCACAACCTAGCATTTCACCAAGGTCGTCGGTAATTGTGCGGATGTATGTGCCTTTCGAACAATGCACTTCCATTTCAACTTCATCACCTTCAAAGCGAAGCAGTTCAATAGAGTACACAGTGATCTTACGAGACTCACGAGGAACCTCGATACCTGCACGTGCGTATTCGTACAAAGGCTTACCTTGATACTTCAATGCCGAAAACATTGATGGTATCTGATCGGTTTCACCCTTGAAGCTCGCAATGCAACGTTCAAGCTGTTCTTGAGTCACGTTAACATCACGTGTCTCTACCACTTCACCATCAGAGTCAGAGGTATTGGTACGCTCACCAAGCTTAGCGATAACAACGTAGCGCTTATCAGAATCTAGAAGAAACTGAGAGAACTTCGTTGCTTCACCAAGACAAATTGGCAGCATGCCAGTCGCAAGAGGATCCAGAGCACCGGTGTGCCCTGCCTTCTCTGCAAAGTAAATACGCTTTACTTTTTGCAGTGCATCATTAGACGAAATGCCAGTCGGCTTATCTAATAGAATTACCCCGTTGATAGGGCGACCTTTACGACGGCGAGCCATTACTCTTCGCCCTTAGACTGAGCTTCGTCAGTGCGGCCAGCTTCTTCTTGCTTACGCTTATCATCGTTCAGAACTTCACTTACTAGGTTAGACATACGCATGCCTTCTACTAGTGTGTTGTCGTAAGTAAAACGAACTTCAGGCGTTAGACGGTGGCGAATACGCTTACCAAGAGCCATACGAACTGGCACTTCATGCTCTTTAAGAGCTTTAAGGCATGATTCAGGAGTTTGCTCACCAACACACAGGAAAGTCACGAACACTTTTGCGTAAGCAAGGTCACGAGACACTTCTACGTCTGAGATAGTTACCATACCAATACGTGAGTCACGAACTTCACGTTGTAGGATAAGAGCAAGCTCTTTTTGAAGCTGCTGAGACACACGTTGTGTGCGGCTAAATTCTTTTGACATTTTCTTTTCTCACTTAGAAAGATGGGGGGCTTGGTAATTACCAGCCCCCCATGGTGTATTCAACAACCGATTACTTATTACCTTTACTAGTAATGTTAGTAACCTTAGTCAATATGTCGAGTCGTACAGACTGATTAGTCTAGAGTACGTTTAACCTCAACGATTTCGAATACTTCGATCTGGTCACCAACGCGAACGTCGTTGTAGTTCTTAACGCCGACACCACACTCGTAACCGTTCTTAACTTCTTGTACGTCATCTTTAAAGCGACGAAGTGACTCTAGTTCACCTTCGTAGATAACAACGTTTTCACGAAGTACGCGGATTGGGTTGCTACGCTTAATCGTACCTTCAGTCACGATACAACCAGCGATTGCACCAAGTTTAGGCGACTTAAATACGTCACGAACTTGTGCAAGACCAATGATCTCTTGACGGAATTCAGGAGCAAGCATACCGCCCATCGCCTGTTTAACTTCGTCAATTAGTTGGTAAATGATTGAGTAGTAACGTAGATCTAGGTTTTCGTTCTGAACCGTGTTACGCGCAGTTGCGTCAGCACGAACGTTGAAACCAAGGATGATAGCGTTAGAAGCTGCAGCAAGCGTTGCATCAGTTTCAGTAATACCACCAACACCAGAACCTACGATGTTCACTTTCACTTCGTCAGTTGACAGTTTCAGTAGAGAGTCAGCAATCGCTTCTACAGAACCTTGAACGTCAGCTTTAAGTACCACGTTAAGCTCAGCAACTTCGCCAGCCGTCATGTTCGCGAACATGTTCTCTAGTTTCGCTTTTTGTTGGCGAGCTAGTTTAACATCACGGAATTTACCTTGACGGTAGTTCGCAACTTCACGTGCTTTACGCTCATCACGTACAACAGTCGCTTCATCGCCTGACGAAGGAACACCAGAAAGACCTAGAATTTCTACAGGAATAGATGGACCTGCAGTTTCGATGTCTTTACCGTTTTCATCACGCATTGCACGAACACGGCCGTACTCTTGACCACAAAGAACGATATCGCCTTTGTTTAGAGTACCAGACTGTACTAGTACTGTTGCAACTGGACCACGACCTTTATCAAGACGAGATTCAACAACAACACCAGACGCCATGCCTTCTTTAACCGCTGTAAGTTCAAGAACTTCAGACTGAAGAAGGATAGCTTCTAGAAGACCATCGATGTTTGTACCCTGTTTAGCAGAGATGTGAACGAAGATGTTCTCACCACCCCACTCTTCAGGGATAACGTCGTATTGAGCTAGCTCATTCTTAACGTTGTCTGGGTTTGCACCCTCTTTATCGATCTTGTTCACAGCAACAATCAGAGGAACGCCTGCCGCTTTCGCGTGCTGGATTGCTTCGATTGTTTGTGGCATTACGCCATCGTCTGCTGCAACTACAAGTACAACGATATCTGTCGCTTGAGCACCACGAGCACGCATAGCGGTAAACGCCGCGTGTCCAGGAGTATCAAGGAAAGTGATCATACCGTTGTCAGTATCTACGTGGTAAGCACCAATGTGCTGCGTGATACCGCCAGCTTCGCCAGAAGCAACGTGTGCTTTACGAATGTAATCAAGTGTTGAAGTTTTACCGTGGTCAACGTGACCCATGATAGTAACAACAGGAGCACGACCTTCAGCGATAGCATCGCTATCACGGTCAGCTAGTACTGCTTCTTCAAGTTCGTTTTCTTTACGTAGGATTACCTTGTGACCCATTTCTTCAGCAACAAGTTGTGCTGTTTCTTGGTCGATCACTTGGTTGATAGTCGCCATAGCGCCCATCTTCATCATTACTTTGATAACTTCAGTTGCTTTAACTGACATTTTGCTAGCCAGTTCAGAAACAACGATAGTTTCGCCGATAGCAACGTCAGATTTAGCAACAGTTGCTGACTTATCGAAGCCTTGCTGCATTGAAGTTGGTTTAGCAAGCTTACCTTTACCGCCACGACCACGTTGGTTACGACCACCACGGTTGTTTGCAGGTTGGTTAGCAGGAGCTGCTTTCTTCTTGCGACGACGAGGTGCTTTCTCATCTTTCTTATCTGCCGCATCTTCAGCTTCACGAGCGTAAGTAGAAGTAGTCACATGGTAATCCGCAGATTTCTCTTGCTCTTTCTTCTTCTTCTCTTCTTCAGACCAACGTTCTTGGTTCTCTTCTGCTAACTTACGAGCTTCTTCAACAAGCTTAGCTGCTTCAGCTTCTGCTTTACGAGTTGCTTCTAGCTCTTGACGAGCTTTAAGTTCATCCGCTTCTTTTTTCGCTTGTGCGTTAGCGTCTGCATTTTTTGAATTCATGTCTTTTTTAGCCTTTTCAGCTTGTGCGCGTTGAGCCTTCTCTTCAGCTTCACGTTTTGCATCCGCTTCACGTGTTACTTTTTCTTCGGCTTCGCGCTGTGCTTTCTCTGCAGCATCACGTTTCGCTTGCTCTTCAGCATCGCGTTGTGCTTTCTCTTCCGCTTCACGATTAGCTACTTCCTCAGCTTCACGTTTCGCTTCATCTTCAATAGTGCTGCGCTTCACGTAAGTACGCTTTTTACGTACCTCTACTTGAACATCCTTACTCTTACCGCCTCCAGCGGCAACACTTAGCGTGCTGCGGGTCTTGCGTTGAAGAGTTAAACGAGTCGGTTCTGTTTCGCCTGAAGTATCGCCGTGCTCCTTTTTAAGGTGCGTTAGCAATGTTTGCTTCTCTGAATCAGTCACTTGATCCGACCCTGCTTTCTTCATGCCTGCATCAGCAAGTTGTTCAATTAAGCGGTCAACTGGCGTACCAATCTCTTCACTCAGTGCTTTAACTGTTAATTGTGTCATACCGCTTTCTCTCCTTGCTGAATTATTCTTCGTCGCCGAACCAACAGATGTTACGCGCAGCCATAATTAGCTCGCCTGCACGCTCTGCAGTTAGGTCTTCGATGCCTTCTAGTTCATCAACGCCTTGGTCAGCTAGGTCTTCCAGTGTCGCAACGCCTTTTGCTGCTAGCTTGTAAGCCATTTCACGCTCAAGACCTTCAAGTGCAAGTAAGTCTTCAGCAGGCTCAACACCGTCGAAAGTTTCTTCTTTCGCTAGCGCTAGAGTAGTCAGTGCGTCTTTTGCGCGGTTACGTAGTTCTTCAACGATACCTTCGTCTAGACCGTCTACTTCAAGAAGCTCGTTCACAGGAACGTATGCTACTTCTTCAAGCGTAGAGAAGCCTTCTTCAACAAGCATTTGAGCAAAGTCTTCTTCAATGTCTAGGTGCTTCATGAAGTTTTCAATAGAAGCAACTGCTTCTTCTTGGTGCTTCTTCTCAAGATCAGCAACAGTCATTACGTTCAGTTCCCAACCAGTAAGTTGAGACGCTAGACGTACGTTTTGACCGCTACGGCCAATCGCTTGTGCTAGGTTATCCGCTTCAACAGCGATATCCATAGAGTGTGCGTCTTCATCAACGATGATTGAAGCAACATCAGCAGGAGCCATTGCGTTGATTACGAATTGAGCCGGGTTATCATCCCAAAGAACGATATCAATACGCTCACCACCAAGATCGTTAGAAACAGCTTGTACACGTGCGCCACGCATACCAACACACGCACCAACTGGGTCAATACGTTTGTCGTTTGTTTTCACAGCGATTTTAGCACGAGAACCGGCATCACGTGCAGCACCTTTAAGTTCAATTAGCTCTTCACCAATCTCAGGCACTTCAACACGGAATAGTTCAGCTAGCATTTCTGGCTTCGAACGAGTAACGAAAAGCTGGAAACCACGAGCTTCTGGTTTAACTGCGTAAAGAAGACCACGAACACGGTCACCTGGACGGAAGTTTTCACGAGGAAGTTGGTCATCACGAAGGATTACCGCTTCAGCGTTGTTACCTAGGTCTAGGATAATAGTGTCACGGTTAACTTTCTTAACTGCGCCAGTTACTAGCTCGCCTTCGTTATCGATGAACTGCTCAACGATTTGAGCGCGTTCAGCTTCACGTACTTTCTGTACGATAACTTGCTTAGCCGTTTGAGTCGTAATACGGTCAAACGTTACTGATTCGATATCATCTTCAATGAAACCGCCAAGTTCGATCTCTGGGTCATCGTACTTTGCAGCTTCAATAGAGATTTCTTTTGTTGGGAATTCAACTTCCTCAACAGCTTCCCAACGACGGAAAGTTTCGAAATCACCCGTTTTACGGTCAATTTCAACACGAACTTCAATTTCTAGTTCGCTTTTCTTTTTTGTTGCCGTTGCAAGCGCGATTTCAAGCGCTTCAAAAATACGCTCACGAGGAACTGCTTTCTCATTTGAAACAGCTTCTACTACCGCCAAAATTTCTTTGTTCATTAATCTAGCCTCTTAAGCTCTTCTCTCTAGGAGAACTAAAATTTAGGGATCAGGTTAGCTTTCGCAATATTGCTCAGGACGAATTCTTCTTCTTGTCCTTCAACCAATACTTTCACTGTCTCGCCTTCGATAGATTGGATATCACCTTTCCATTTACGACGGTTGCCGACAGCCATTTTCAAAACGATGCTTACCTCGTGACCAATAAATTGTTGGTAATGCTCTGCTTTGAACAGTGGTCTCTCTAAACCTGGTGAAGACACTTCAAGGTTATAAGCCACTGAAATTGGATCTTCAACGTCCATTACGGCACTTACTTGGTGGCTAACTTCAGCGCAATCATCTACATTGATACCGTTTGGTGAATCGATGTAAATACGTAGCGTTGAGTGCTCACCAGCACGAATAAATTCTAATCCAACTAACTCATAACCTGATGCTGCTACTGGAGCGTCAAGCATTTCAGTAAGTTGTCTTTCTAAACCAGTCATTTAACCACTCCAGAAACAAAAAAAGGGCTCAAAGCCCAATTTAAATTCCAAGCAAACATTATCTAAATACATTTACAAATGCTTAGATAACAAAAAACCCCGTATAAGCCGGGGTTTTTGTTGCTGGACCCTTATATGTTAAGTGCCATCACATTCGATATCGCACCTAACTCACAGTGAGGTTCACACTGTGCAAACTTGCTACCAATACAAGCTATATAATAGCATTGAAATTGGTTGCGGGAGCCGGATTTGAACCGACGACCTTCGGGTTATGAGCCCGACGAGCTACCAAACTGCTCCATCCCGCGTCCGACTTGCGAGCATTATACGCCCAACAAGATGTTTTACAAGTTTGTAAACATGGTGCCGAGAGAGGGACTCGAACCCTCACACCCTAAGGCACTAGCACCTCATGCTAGCGTGTCTACCAATTTCACCATCTCGGCATCAAATCTTTACAGATTATTGTGGAATTTCGTCGCCTTGCGCCGGAACTTCACTCACTGCATCATCAGCTTGTTGAATCACCTGACCTTGGGTCGGGTCAATCCATTGTGACTCAGTTTTATGTGTAGACATATTACCAAGCACTAAGCTAAGGATAAAAAATGTAGTTGCAAAAATTGCAGTCATTCGGGTAAGGAAATTTCCTGAGCCACCAGCACCAAACACAGTGTTTGAAGCGCCAGCACCGAAAGAGGCTCCCATATCTGCGCCTTTACCTTGTTGAATCAACACTAGGCCAATTACACCAAGCGCTGCCAACAGGTAAATCACAAGTAGAACTGTAAACATTTTTCCACCTATGTTCCTAATTGTTGAGCCAGCGCCGTTCAAAAAACTATTTTTAAGAACAAGGCTAGCGACCTCCTAACTGAAGGCCGAGCAATACTAGCGAATGCGACGATGGCTGACAAGGAGAATTTGCTAAAAAATAAGCCTTTACCAAGTGAATGGTCAAAAAAAGGTCAAAAGCGACACAAAACTCATTTATGTCTCTTTTGACCGTTATATCTTTTGACCGTTATATAAGTCAACCACTTCTAATCACAAGCGCTATTCGCTGCGCCAGCTAAGTAAAAGGTTAAATTAGCAGTTTGCTTTTACTGCATCTGCAATCTTAAGCGCTGATGCTTGAACAAGCTCTGCATCTTCGCCTTCAACCATGACACGCAGTAGTGGCTCGGTACCAGACTTGCGTAATAGTACACGGCCTTTCTCGCCAAGCTCTGCTTCTACTTCAACAACCGCTGCTTTTACCGCTTCGGCTTCTAGTGGGTTTGAATCTCCGCTGAAACGAACGTTTTCTAGAACTTGAGGGTACAACGTCATGCCCTGAGACAACTCATTCAGTGTCATTTCGCTATCAACAACTGAAGCCAAAACTTGCAGAGCAGCAACGATAGCATCACCCGTCGTCACTTTATCTAGTAGGATAACGTGCCCCGAGTTTTCAGCGCCGATCTTCCAGCCTTTAGCAAGAAGCTGTTCCATTACGTAACGGTCACCAACAGCAGCACGTACAAACGGAATACCTAACTGCTTAAGGCCGTTTTCCATACCCAGGTTGGTCATTAGTGTACCAACAACGCCGCCTTTCAACTCACCGCGACGCAGTGCATCACGAGCAATAATGTAAGCGATTTGGTCGCCATCAACTTTGTTGCCTAGCTCGTCAACCATGATGATACGGTCACCATCACCATCAAAGCCAAGACCTAATGCCGCTTTTTCTTCAAGCACTTTTGCTTGCAGAGCACGTACATCCGTCGCACCGACTTCGTGGTTGATGTTAGTACCGTTTGGCTCAACACCAATCGCAACGACCTCAGCACCCAGTTCTTTAAATACAGCAGGCGCAATGTGGTAAGTCGCACCATGTGCACAATCGATAACGATCTTCATGCCAGCTAATGTCATTTTATGTGGGAACGTACTTTTACAGAACTCGATGTAACGGCCAGCCGCATCGTTCAAACGTACTGCTTTACCTAGCTCTGAAGAATCAACACATTCGATGTCTTTATCCAACTCTGCTTCAATTGCCAACTCGATATCGTCCGGCAGTTTTGTTCCCTCAGAAGAGAAGAACTTGATACCGTTATCGTAGTATGGGTTGTGTGATGCAGAGATAACAATACCGGCTTCAGCGCGGAAGGTTTGAGTTAGGTAAGCCACAGCAGGTGTTGGCATTGGGCCAGTAAACGTAGCCTGAAGACCAGCAGCAGCAAGACCAGCTTCTAGCGCTGACTCAAGCATGTAACCAGAGATACGAGTATCTTTACCAATGATGACTTTCTTTGTGCCTTGCTTCGCAAGAACACGACCCGCAGCCCAGCCAAGCTTCAGAACAAAATCAGGTGTAATCGGGTACTGGCCTACTTTGCCACGCACACCATCTGTGCCGAAATAACGTCTTTTATCAGACATAGTGATTTTCCTTAATTATATTTAGTGATTGTTGTTCATCACTTCGATTATTTTCATCGCTTCCAGTGTCTCCTCGACATCATGAACGCGAATAATTTGTGCGCCTTTCATCGCGGCAATCGTCGCGCAAGTGACGCTTGCGACCATGCAGTCGGCCGGAACCTTGTCTAGCAATTTAAAGATCATCGATTTTCTCGACATCCCCGCTAAAACAGGTAAGCCTAACGAATGAAACTTTTCAAGGTGCGCTAATAGGTGGTAATTATGCTCAATGGTTTTACCAAAACCAAAACCAGGATCCAGAATCAGCTGATCTTTTGATATACCAACAGCCTCACAAGCCTCCACCCTTTCTTTTAAGAACGCTTCAACATCCATTAGGACATCATCGTAATTAGGGTTAGCTTGCATGGTTCTTGGCTGACCTTTCATGTGCATCAGACAAATCGGAACATTAGCATCAGCGGCGACTTGTAATGCTCCAGGCTCTTGCAAAGCGCGCACATCATTGATCAAATCAGCGCCCGCTTCAACAGCTTGGCGCATCACTTCCGCTTTACTGGTATCTATCGAGATCCACACATCAAACTTGGCACGAATGGCTTTAATAGCAGGAATGACACGAGCAAGCTCCTCTTCTAACGAAACATCAGGAGCGCCAGGTCGAGTTGACTCACCACCAATATCGATAATGCTAACGCCCGCTTGAACCATGCGTTCAGCTTGCTGTAAGGCATTATCAAGTGAGTTAAATTTCCCACCGTCAGAGAAAGAGTCAGGGGTGACATTGAGGATACCCATCACATGTGGGCGGTCTAAAACGAGCGTTTTATTATGTGCTTTTAATATCATGGAAGGTGGGTCTTAAAGGTAAAAACATCTAGGGCTAGAAACAGAAAAACCCTGAGCGTACTCAGGGTTTTAATTTATAACTTAGCGATTAAGAATCTTTGTTTTGAGCATCATCTGTTTCAGATTTAACTTCTTCAACTTTCGACTCTTCAGCTTTTGGTTCCGCTTTAGCTTCTTCTGCCTTAGCTTCAGGTTTTGCTTCTTCCTTTGTAGGTTCAGCTTTTACCTGATCACCCCAACCAGCTGGATCACGAATCTCTTGCTTACGCTCCATCAAGTCATCAATTTGACCTGCATCGATCGTTTCGAACTTCATTAGAGCGTCTTTCATCGAATGCATGATATCCATGTTATCTTCAAGAATCTTCTTAGCTCTATCGTAGTTACGGTCGATAAGGATACGAATCTCTTCATCGATAAGCTTAGTCGTGTCATCAGAAACGTGCTTAGCTTGGCTCATGCCGCGACCTAGGAAAACTTCACCTTCTTCTTCTGCGTAAAGAAGAGGACCCAATTTCTCAGAGAAGCCCCACTGCGTAACCATCTTACGAGCAATATCAGTTGCACGTTCGATATCGTTAGACGCACCAGTTGACACTTTGTCTTTACCGTAAATAAGTTCTTCAGCAAGACGACCACCGTACAGGCTAGAAATCATAGACTCTAGATGTTGGCGAGACATGCTCACACGATCTTGCTCTGGCAAGTACATGGTTACACCAAGCGCACGACCACGTGGAATGATTGACACCTTGTACACTGGATCGTGTTCAGGTACCAAACGACCAACAATTGCGTGACCCGCTTCGTGGTAAGCCGTTGACTCTTTCACTTCTTCAGACATAACCATTGAACGGCGCTCTGCACCCATCATAATTTTGTCTTTCGCAAGTTCAAACTCAACCATAGATACATTGCGCTTGTTACCACGAGCAGCAAATAGCGCCGCTTCGTTCACAAGGTTCGCAAGATCTGCACCAGAGAAGCCTGGAGTACCACGAGCGATCAGCGACGGTTCAACATCACCTGATAGTGGCACTTTACGCATGTGTACTTTAAGAATCTGTTCACGACCACGTACATCCGGTAGACCAACCACAACTTGACGGTCAAAACGACCAGGACGAAGTAATGCAGGGTCTAGTACGTCTGGACGGTTAGTCGCAGCGATAACGATAATACCTTCGTTACCTTCGAAACCATCCATCTCAACCAACATTTGGTTCAGTGTTTGTTCACGTTCATCGTGACCACCACCAACACCAGCGCCACGTTGACGACCTACAGCATCAATTTCATCGATAAAGATGATACAAGGTGCCGCTTTCTTCGCTTGTTCGAACATGTCACGCACACGAGATGCACCAACACCAACAAACATTTCAACGAAGTCAGAACCAGAGATAGTAAAGAACGGTACTTTCGCTTCACCGGCAATCGCTTTTGCAAGCAATGTTTTACCCGTACCAGGAGGACCAACCAACAGGATACCTGTCGGGATCTTACCACCTAGCTTTTGGAAGCGGCTTGGGTCACGAAGGTAGTCCACAAGCTCTTTCACGTCTTCTTTTGCTTCGTCACAACCAGCAACATCAGCAAACATGGTTTTGATTTGTTCTTCGCTCATCATTCGAGCTTTACTCTTACCGAAAGACATCGCGCCTTTACCGCCGCCGCCGCCTTGCATTTGACGCATGAAGAAAATCCATACACCAATCAGTAAGATCATTGGGAACCATGAGATGAAGATAGTGCCAAGCAGGCTCTGCTCTTCAGGTGGTGTACCCTGAACTTTTACGTTTTGATTAATTAAGTCATCAAGTAGCTTTTGATCATAAACAGGCATGTAAGTTACATACTTAGAACCACCACCACGACGTGTGAAAGTGATTTCGCTGTTATTGAACTGTGCGTCTTGAATCTGGCCTTGGCCAACTTCCTGTACAAACGTGGTGTAATCTACTGCTCTGCCGTTACTTTCCCCAGGGCCGAAGCTCTGGAATACCGACATCAACACTACCGCGATAACAAGCCACAGAATTAAATTTTTTGCCATGTCACTCAAGGTGTAAGCCTCTCGATAACTAATTGTAATTAAAGGTAGGGTACTACAGTTTGTAACCTGTAGCCATGTTGTTAACTCTCACTCTTGGAAGAGAATCGTTAACCTTTGTAACCAGTGGCTACGATAAACACTTCACGAGATCGAGCTCGAGAAGAGTCGGGTTTTCTAACTTTTACTGTTTTAAACATCTCGCGGACGTCCTTAACGTATTGGTCAAACCCTTCGCCTTGGAATACTTTTACAACAAAACTACCATTGGTAGCTAGAACTTGTCGACACATATCCAACGCTAATTCAACTAAATACATAGCTCTTGGCTGATCCACAGAATTGTTGCCTGCTATATTAGGTGCCATATCTGACATCACGACATCAACCATGTTTGGTTGTATACGTTCCAACAAGGCATCTAGCACAGCTTCTTCGCGGAAATCGCCTTGTAAAAAGCTAACACCAGCAATCGGATCCATTGGTAACAAGTCACACGCAATGATTTGTCCGTTGTCTCCAACAATCTTAGCAGCATATTGAGACCAACCGCCAGGTGCTGCACCCAAATCCACAATGGTCATCCCAGGAGACAGCAATTTATCTTTCGTTTGAATCTCTTCCATTTTGAAATAAGCACGTGAACGATAGCCTTTCTTTCTTGCTTCATTTGCGTACTTGTCGTCGAAGTGTTCCTTCAACCAACGGCCTGAACTGGCCGAGTGTTTCTGTTTGCTCATTGGATACCTAAATTGGAGGAAAGTACTAATTGCTGAATAAATTATAGTCTTCAGCTTTAGATGGCGTTAAAATAGGTTTTTTCAACCCTAATAGTAAAGAAAATTGGCCGCGTAATGAACCTAAGTACCAAACAAAAGCAGCATCTAAAGGGCCTAGCTCACAGTTTAAAACCTGTTGTGCTAATGGGCGCAAATGGACTTACTGAAGCTGTTCTAGCGGAAATCGAATTAGCTCTAGACCACCACGAACTGATCAAGATTAAAGTTGCATCAGAAGACCGTGAGACTAAGCAACTGATTATCGATGCAATTGTACGTGAAACTAAAGCTGAGAAAGTACAGACTATCGGTAAAGTTCTAGTACTGTTCCGCCAGTCAGAAGCACGTAAAATCGAGATTCCACGTAAATAAGTTAGCCATATAATAAGCTAGCTTCACAAAGGGATAGCCAGTGCGCTTATCTTTTAGTGTAGCGTGAGAAACGAAAAAGGTCGCATTTAGCGACCTTTTTACTTATCAGAAACAAAGAAAATTCAATTAGATATATTCTACTTTGTCAATTTCGTAATCTTTATCACCGCCAGGAGTCGAAATCATCACTTCGTCGCCTTCCATCTTGCCGATAAGACCACGAGCAATTGGTGACTTCACTGAGATACGGCCAGTTTTGATATCGGCTTCGTCTTCAGAAACGATTTGGTAACGGTACTCTTCGTCTGTATCAACATCAATCAGAGTGACTGTTGTACCAAAGATAATCTTACCCGTGTTTTCCATTTGGGTTACATCGATGATCTGAGCTAGAGATAGCTTGTATTCGATATCACGGATTTGAGCTTCACAAATACCCTGCTCTTCACGAGCGGCGTGGTATTCAGCATTCTCTTTCAGGTCACCTAGTTCACGTGCTTCACCAATAGCTGCTGAGATAACAGGGCGTAGCTTAAGTAGGCGATCTAATTCGTCACGTAGCTGCTGAGCGCCACGTACTGTCATTGGAACCTTTTCCATTTTTTACCTCTATGCCAAAGCTTTCTTTGGCCAACATAAATACACCCAACGTATTTATTGGGTGATAGAAACAAAACGATTTGGCTTAGTGTAAACAAACTTTATGGCTAAATCACCTTTATTCCACTTTGCGTTATAAAAGCTTTATCTAGGTCTAAATCACAGACATCACAAAAATGAATAATAACCTACCCATCAATAAGTGGAGAGCTAAATACCTAAAAAAACAAAAAACAAACAAAATAAACACAGATCACACTTTTATAAAATACACTCAAAAACAACCACTTAAACAAAAAAGATATAATAAAACAGTGTTCATTTTTTAGTTTTATATCATTTTACTAACTGACCATGGAACTTTAGAGGTAAAAAGTAACCCATGGATTGCACTGGCATTTTCAGACTTCTGTTCTAATCATGATTATGAAGCCTGATTAATACAGGCAATACACAAAAGGGTTCAAATCCTTAATAAAACTTCTATGGACAGTAATTAGGAAATAATAACATGAACAAGACTATGATCGCGCTTGCTGTATCTGCTGCAGCTCTTGCTACTAACGCAGTGGCAGCCGACGGTAAACAAGCTGGTGATATTGCCGGCACTTCTGTATACAGCTCAAACGGCACTTCTCTAGAGATCGGTGGTCGTGCGGAAGCTCGTCTATCGATGAAAGATGGCAAAGCTGAAGACAAAACACGTGTACGTCTTAACTTCCTAGGTAAAGTTGAAATCCAAGACGGCCTATACGGTGTTGGTTTCTACGAAGGCGAATTCACAACTGCTGAAAACGGCGGCTCTACTGATAACAACGACGGCGACATCACTAACCGTTACACATACGCTGGTATCGGCGGTACATTCGGTGAAGTTACATACGGTAAAAACGACGGTGCGCTAGGCGTTATCACTGACTTTACCGATATCATGTCTTACCACGGTAACTCAGCGGCAGACAAAATCGCAGTAGCTGACCGTTCAGACAACATGCTTTCTTACAAAGGTCAATTCCAAGACCTAGGCTTAAAAGCAAGCTACCGCTTCGCTGACCGTTCTGAAACTAGCGGTGAGTTCAACGACAACGGTAAAGATGGCTACTCTCTATCTGCTATCTACGCAATCGGTGATTCTGGCGTTAAGCTAGGTGCTGGTTACGCAGACCAAGATCAATCTAATGAATACATGCTTTCTGCATCTTACCGCATGAGCCACTTCTACTTCGCAGGTCTATTCACTGATGGTGAAAAACAAGCGACGACAGCAAACGGCGCTGAATACAGCAACAGATCTGTAGATTACACTGGTTACGAATTCGCAACTGCTTACACGCTAGATAAGACTGCATTTACACTAACGTACAACAATGCAGAAACTGACGGTGAAACTTCAGCTGACAACATTGCAATCGATGCAACGTACTACTTCAAGCCGAACTTCCGTACGTACATCTCGTACAACTTCAACCTAATCAGTGAAAATGATACGATCGGTACAACAAACCTAGTGTCTAACGGCAAAGCAAGCTCTGCAGACGCTGAAGACGAAATCGCTCTAGGTCTACGTTACGACTTCTAATTCTGATTACCTAATTGATTAATTAGTTAATTGAGAATCAAAACGCCCGCTCTCTAGCGGGCGTTTTTTATATCTGTATACTGAAAACATCAGCCATCCAAGACAATCTTCTATGCGCCTTCTATCCCCACTACTGCTATGTAGTTTTTCCATTAGCGCTTTATCTGTTAACGCATACGCCCCGCTAGATACACTGCCCGATGGTAGTAGTACGAGTTTGATCATCAAATCGTTAAGCAGTGGTTCAAGCGAGCTTAATACCAATAGCGATGACTTTTATCCACCAGCCAGCACGTTAAAACTGGTGACGGCTTTAGCGGCCAAGCTAGAGTTGGGAGATGACTTTCATTACACGACTAGCATTCTTCGTTCTGGCAATGATTCAATCATTTCATTTAGCGGCGACCCAACACTGCAACGTGAGCAGCTAAAAAGCCTGTTAACTCAATACGCTAAGTCTCAATCCAGAACCATCAAGGGCAATTTATATCTGGATAACACAGCTTATACCGGCTATCAGCGAGCGGTGGGGTGGCCTTGGGACATTCTAGGGGTTTGTTACAGCGCGCCTTCTAGTGCAATGACCTTAGACAGCAACTGCGCACAAGCCTCTATTTATACAAAAGGTAATGGCAACACTCGCGTTTATATTCCCGCTCACTATCCGATAGACGTGACGACCACCGCTGCCACGGTAACTCGCTCTGGGCAGAAGGCGACACAATGCGACTTGGAACTCATCACCACACCAGATAACGCTTACAAGCTCTCTGGTTGCTTGGTTGAGCGCAAAAAGCCACTGCCACTTAAGTTCGCCATTCAAAATCCAGAACTTTACACCTATCAAGTTGTTGCATCGCTTCTCAAAGAACTGAAAATAGAAGTAAAAGGTGATGTGATTATTGGTAAAAAAGCGCAAGCAGACAAAACCACGTTAGTCGCTAGTCACAACTCAGAAAAGCTTCCTGAACTGCTCGATATCATGCTCAAGAAGTCAGATAACCTTATCGCAGATAATCTAACTAAAACGCTAGGAGCAACATTTTATGTTCAACCGGGCAGCTTCAATAACGGCACTGAAGCAATAAAACAGATACTGCTGACCAAGGCTAATATTGACCTCAGTAAAGCGCAGCTCGTCGATGGTTCAGGGTTATCCAGAAATAACCGAATGAGGTCACAGACCATGGCTCAAGTGCTTCGTTATATCTGGGAAAACGATCAACAGCTCAGCCTGATTGAGGCTATGCCTACATCTGGCACTGATGGAACGCTCAAATACCGTCAAAGCATGAGAAAAGCACCGATTCAAGGCAACATTATCGCCAAAAGTGGTTCTCTATACGGCAGTTACAACATGGCGGGATACGGATTAGATAAAGCGGGAAAACCAAACTCTCTGTTTGTGCAATTTGTCCGTGATTACTTCCCTGAAGAACAAGATCCAGACAAACCAGTGGAAGCACCAATCACCCAGTTTGAACGTGCTTTCTACAAAGATGTAGTCGAATTCAGTCAAACACAAAGCAAATCTAAATAATGCTTAGATCTGTGTAAGCTTCTACTTTAATAACAAAAATGGCGCTGAAGACCTTAAATCTTCAGCGCCATTTTTATTTCTCAGATGTATTTAACTATTTTTATAGGTGCCCATTTTTATAAGAGCTAAGCAATTCCTAAAAATGAGTTCACCACAGTGAAGTAGATCCACATTCCTGAGATATCAACTATGGAAGCAAGCACTGGGCTCACTAACACCGCTGGATCAAGCTTAAATAGCCTAGCAACTATCGGCAATCCGCCACCCAGCACGGTTGATATGGTCACCTGAATAAACAGCGCTACCGCAATAGCTAACGCAATCATGTTGATATCATAACCACCTGTCGCTTGGTTTTCACTAAAGAGCAAAATACGTCCAATCATCACTACAGCAATCGCTAAAGCTAAACAAATAGCAACTCTAAACTCTTTCCATAGAACGTTAGCCCATTGGCGTTTTTTCAACTCACCTGTGGCTAAGGCTCGGATCACCAAAGTCGCTGCTTGTGTTCCGGTGTTACCACCAGCAGCAGCAATTACCGGCATGTAGATTGCCAAAAGTACCAACTGACTGAGAATGTCTTCATACTGAGCAATGATAAGCCCTGAGACGATTCCCAATAGTGCTAACGCAATAATCCAACCGATACGCTGCCTGACGTGGCTCATGACGCCAGTCGAAAGGTAACCCTGTTGAGGTTCTACCTCAGAGTAGATCAGCCCTAGTTGGTGAGCTAGATGTCGAGAGCGCTTCTCAAAGCCCTGCTCTTCTAGCTCACTAAGTAAAGTCTGAATCGTACTCAAAGAGCATTGCCCCAGCACTAGCACCGCATCTTCGAGCGGCATTCGATTCAAAAGATTAATTTGTTGTTCACGTCCGTACTGTTGAAATGCATTCGATACAGCTTGGATGTCTTGCTCTGAGTACAGAGCTTCAATAGATAAAAAAGTGTTGTTCATTACCGTCATGGCGAATCTCCCGATTGGCAAAGGTAACGACCATCAAAACAAATAGCCTATAGCTAATACACCAAGAGCGTACAGCTAAGCGCACCAAGAGCTGAAAGCTACTGATGTGTCTACTTGTTAGAATCTAGTGTGTGGAAAAGAATGAAGGGAAAACAAAGATACCCTACCTGAACGGCAGGACAATAGATCAATACCGAGACAGGTTATTCTTCTCCATTCAAACTAGGAGGATGGTCGGTATTGTTCATAAAAATCTCCAGAATTACTGTCAATTTGACAGCGCGCATAGTGTAGCAATAGCCGTTCAAAAACTTCGTCAAATTCCTGTCAATAAATAGGGGTCAATAAAAAAGGCATCCGTGGATGCCTTTGGTTCAATTATTGATGTGCATTATTACTTAATAGTAATACGAGCAAACTTACGCTTACCTACTTGGTAAACGGCAGTACCTGCTTCAGGCACGAATTTGCTGTCTTCAATCTTCTCGCCTTCAAGCTTAGCAGCGCCTTGCTTGATCATACGCATCGCATCAGAAGTCGAGTTTACAAGACCCGCTTCTTTTAGAACGTTCGCAATTGGCAGGCCTGCTTCGAATTCAAACTCCGGCATTTCATCAGGAACTTGGTTCTTAGCAAAACGGTTAACGAACTCTTGCTCAGCGGCTTCAGCATCTGCTTCACTGTGGAAACGAGCGATGATCTCTTTAGCAAGAAGCACTTTAACGTCACGCGGGTTCTTACCTGCATCAACGCCAGCTTTCAGTTCCGCAACTTCTTCAAGAGGACGGAAAGACAGCAGCTCGTAGTAGCTCCACATTAGATCGTCAGAGATAGACATGATCTTACCAAACATCTCGCTTGGTGCTTCGCTAATACCGATGTAGTTATGCGCAGACTTAGACATCTTCTTAACACCGTCTAGACCAACAAGTAGTGGCATCATTAGTACCGCTTGTGGTTTTTGACCTGCTGCTTTTTGCAGTTCACGACCCATTAGAAGGTTAAACTTCTGGTCAGTACCGCCAAGCTCAACGTCGCTCTCTAGTGCAACAGAGTCGTGACCTTGTAGAAGTGGGTACATGAATTCGTGGATTGCGATCGGTTGACCACCAGCGTAACGCTTTTTGAAGTCATCACGCTCAAGCATACGAGCAACAGTTTGGTTAGAAGCAAGACGAATCATGCCTTCAGCGCCAAGCTCAGATAGCCATTCAGAGTTGAAACGAATTTGCGTCTTCGCAGGATCTAGAATCTTGAATACTTGCTCTTTGTAAGTTTCAGCATTCTTCAATACGTCTTCGCGGCTTAGCGGTGGACGTGTTGAGTTTTTACCTGATGGGTCACCAACCATTGCAGTGAAATCACCGATAAGGAATGTCACTTCATGACCAAGCTCTTGGAAAGCACGAAGCTTGTTAAAGATAACCGTATGGCCTAGGTGGATATCTGGAGCTGTTGGATCGGCACCCAGCTTAATGCGTAAAGGACGACCTTCTTTTAGTTTTGCAATCAGTTCGTCTTCTGGAATCAGTTCTTCTACGCCACGTTTGATCTCGGCTAGTGCAGCTTCAATACTCGCCATTCTTGTTCACTCCCACAGATTTGGCAAAAATACATTAATTAGACATCTTACTTGAATAGCGATGTATTTTGAAACCAGTTACACTATTCCGTCGTCGATTTTCATAATATTTACAGAACGAACCGGAACATGTTGTCTATTTTTGCACGCCTTCCTATTTTGCACCGGGCTTTTATCGCATTTTTTAGTGCCATAATTTTCGTCGCGATTTTCTTACTCCCCGACGTCAACAGTTTGCGTGACGATTCGGGCGCTTTAGTTGTGGGAAAACATTACCCACTGACTATCAATGCCTCTGCACTTATTAGCTCAAGTGACGCTCCACCGACGGCAGTGCTCAATTGGGAGAAATACACCGTTCGCTCTGGCGAAAGCACCTCTGTTTTATTTGAACGTATTGGCCTCTCATACCGTCTGCTGATCACGCTACTCAATACCAATAATGATATTAAGAAGCAGCTGTCTAACCTAAGACCTGGTGATGTCTTGCAGTTCGGCTTTGATGAAAACAACGACCTTATTCAGTTAAAACGACAACTTAGTGCGTTTGAAAGCTTCAAGATCACTAAGTCTGGCGATTCGTTTTCCTCTAGTTTCGACAAGAAAGAGGTTGCCTACCAATACAATTATGCCGAAGCCGACATCACCTCGAATTTCTGGAATGCTGGCGTAAGCGCAGGTTTAACCGCAAACCAAATTATGGAACTGGCGGGCATCTTCGGCTGGGATATCGACTTTGCGTTAGATATTCGTAAGAATGACAGCTTCAAAATCTTATACCAAGAAAAAGTAGTTGAAGGTGAAGTGGTTGGTCGCGGTAAGATCATGGCAGCCGTATTCAAAAACCAAGGTGATTCATTTACCGCGGTATTAGATGATAAGAGCGGCAACTACTTCGATGAAAATGGTCGTGCAATGAAGAAAGCGTTCTTGCGCTCTCCTATTGATTTTCGTCGTGTAACATCGAACTTTAACCCTAACAGAAAACACCCAGTAACCGGTAAGGTTCGCGCTCACCGCGGCACTGACTACGCAGCCCCTGTTGGCACGCCTATCTGGGCTGCCGGTGACGGTATCGTTCAGAAGTCGGGTTACAACCAATTCAATGGTAACTACGTGTTCATACGCCACAGCAACACCTACATCACCAAATACCTGCACATGAAGCGACGTATGGTGAAAACTGGTCAGCGCGTAAAACAAGGCCAAACCATTGGTACTTTGGGTGGTACGGGCCGAGTGACTGGCCCACACTTACACTATGAATTCTTGGTCAATGGCGTACATAAAAATGCGCGTACCGTGAAATTGCCTCAATCCAAGTCGTTAACTGGTAAAGCAAAAGCAACCTTTATTGCCAACTCAGAGATTCGATTAAGAAACCTTGAGCGATACGGTCAGTTACTAGCGACTAACTAGGCGTTTGTAGCTTCACTGCAAAATAGAAAAATGCAAAGAGCGCCCATCAAGGCGCTCTTTTTTATGCTCACATACCACAACTAGCTACTGTTTTTCAGGTTTGTTGTTCCGTCCAAGCATTAACAAACAAGGGGTTAATACTAAAGTCAGCACCGTGGCAAACGCCAAACCACCAGCAATAGCGGTCGCAAGCTGTGACCACCATTGTGTACTTGGCGCGCCAAACTCTATCTTTTGATTAATCAGGTCGATGTTCATCTCTAACACCATCGGCATTAAACCTAAGATAGTCGTAACCGTCGTGAGCATTACTGGCCTTAAACGCTGAACACCGGTTCTTAGAATCGCATCTCGCTTGTCCAAGCCTCTTTTGATGAGCTGATTATAAGTATCAATCAACACGATGTTGTTGTTCACGACTATGCCGGCGAGCGCTATTACCCCAATTCCCGACATCACAATGCCAAACGGACGTTGGAAGATCAGTAAGCCAACGAACACGCCAACGGTCGAAAACAATACAGCACTCAGAATCAAAAACGCTTGATAGAAGCTATTGAACTGAGTAATCAGAATCAAAGCCATTACCGCCAAAGCAACCAAGAAAGCACTTTGTAAAAAGGCTGACGAGTTTTCTTGTTCTTCGTTTTGACCACGGATGCGAAATTCCACGCTACTCGGCAGCCCTAGCTCACTCAATGCTTGTTCGATCTTTGGTAGTTCGAGAGCAAGGTTATACCCTTCTTCCATATCCGCCATGATGTTCACCACACGCTTGCCATCAAGGCGTTTAATGGTGTCTTGCTTATGGTCGGGAACGATCTGAGCGAAATTAGTAATAGGTACTAAACCTGCTGGCGTTTTCACCCTAAGCTGGTCGAAGCGCCCGATATCACGCTTATCATTAGGGTAGCGCACCAAGATATCGACCTCTTCTGAAGAGTCATCGGGCAGATAATCACCAATCTTGAGACCATTAGTCACGAATTGAACGGTATTACCCACTAAGGTCGCATCAGCTGCAAAGCGCGCAGCATCGTCGCGGCGAATATCCACCTTCCAATCGATGCCATCTTTACTCGCAGTATCGCTGATATTGGTCAGTGCTTTATTTCCATCAGCCCAACCTCTCACAATTTTTGCAGCCTGATTGAGCTGCTCTGGAGTTCTTGCCGACAGCTCAATCACTAAGTCATTTTCAACCGGAGGCCCAGCATCAGGGAACTTATATTCAATCTCAACACCAGCGTATTGATCGGTTTGTACCTTCAACTCATCAATAATCGCCTTAACGCTGCGTCGATATTGCCAGTCAACAGGCGTAATTGAGATCAAACCAATCTGGTCGTCACCACCAGTACGCGTGTAAACGGTATCGAACTCATCATGATTGAGCATCATCAGTTCAATATCACGCATGATGTCATCCTTTTCTTGGATAGACAGATCCCCATGCGAGCGAACTTTGACATTAAAGAATGGCGGATCAACTTCTGGGAAGAACTCTGCACCTAGACCCGCTTTTGAATAAGTAAAACCAACTGCAACCGCGAGCAGTGCCGCACTGAACAAAATCTTAAAGGGGTGTTTAATCGCTAAAGAAAGCGTGTGGTAGTAAGCCTTGGTTAAACCAGTAGCCTGTGAAAAGTCACCATTATGCAGTGCGACCATTCGAGCTTGGCTTTTAGACGATACGTATTGAGGTTTGCCAATCAAACCGCCCAGCACGGGCACAAACAACAACGCCATGATCAATGATGCAGTTAAAGTCGCGATCAGAGTTAGTGGTAAGAACTTCATAAATTCGCCCGTCACATCAGGCCAAAACAGTAACGGAGCAAATGCGGCTAAGGTTGTGGCAGTCGATGCGGTTATCGGCCACGCCATCCGTTTCGCTGCATCTCGGTAAGCGGCTTTGCGCCCTTCACCCTCTTGCATTCGCCTGTCTGCAAATTCGGTCACCACAATCGCACCGTCTACTAGCATCCCCACCGCCATAATCAGAGAGAACAGCACTACGATGTTGACGGTTAGGCCAAACACAGACAGTACTAGCAGCCCGGTAAGAAAGGAGCCTGGGATTGAAATACCCACTAACAAAGCGGTACGCACACCAAGAATGGCGATGATAACGATCACCACCAGAATAATGGCGGATAAGATATTGTTTTGCAGATCATTAAGCATGATCTTCACATCTTTAGATTCATCCCAGGTGTATTTGACCAACAGGTTATTTGGCCATTCCGCTTGCTGCTGAGCGCCTGCCATTACGGCTTTGACTAGCTCAACCGTTTCGATGATGTTCTCACCTGCACGCTTCTTGATATCCAACACCACCGCAGATTTGCCATCTAAACGAGCAAAACTTTCAGGATCTCGAAACGCTCGACGAACCGTAGCGACATCGCCAAAAGTGACCACCTGCTTGCCATCCACTTTAATAGGCAACTCAAGCACGTCTTTTAAGGAGTTAAATACCGAAGGGACTTTGACAGAAAAACGTCCGTAGCCAGTATCAACAAAACCTGCGGCCACCACTCGATTGTTCAGAGCGATCAGATTATAGATATCCGCTTGATCTAAGCTGTAGCTCTCCATCAATAACGGATCGACAATGATCTCGACGATGTCAGCGCGATCGCCCGCAATATCGACTTCAAGGATTTGGCGATAGCTTTCTAATTTGTCTCCAAGCTCTCGGGCAATTTGCACTATGGTGCGCTCAGGAACGGTACCGAATAGCACAACAGACAAAACAGGTTGCTCAGAAGCCAGCGTCACCTCATTTACGGTCGGTTCGTCACTGTCTTCTGGTAGTTTTGGTTTAGCCAGATCAACCGCGTCACGCACATCGGCCATTGCTTTGGTGAGATCGACGCCAACATTAAACTCCAACACAACAGAGGCATGCCCTTCTGCTGCGGTTGCTGTCATCTCTTTTACGCCTTCAATCGACCTCAGCTCTTGCTCAATAGGTCGAACCAATAAACGTTCTGCATCCGTTGGCGAGATCCCTTGGTGCCCGACCGAAACATAGATAATTGGGATGGTAATGTCTGGGCTCGATTCCTTAGGTATCGTGATATAGGTGACGACACCGGCTACAAGGATTAACGCTAAAAGGGAGAGCATTGTTCGAGCACGAGACAAGGCTGCATCAATAATTGAATACATCGGTTATCTCCTACTCTGCGGTTACGTTAGAGAGTTCAGCGACTTGCTCAACAGCAATCACCGAATCACCATCACGCACAAACCCTTGGCCTACTGTGATGATATCGACGCGTTGACCTAGCCCCGTGAGCCACACTCCATCTTGTTCGGCCTTTACTAGCTGAATGCCTACAAACTTCACCGTTGGTGAGTCATCGACTGAAACCAAGGTTTTGACCCCTAGGTTACCCGCCTCATCCAATGCTAGCATCGCCGGTGTTATCTTTATTGCATCTCTTGTTTCTAGGTTGAGTTTAACTTCGGCACTGACACCTGCTGGTAATAGGCCTCTAGAGTTATCGATTTCTATCTCGATTGGGAAGGTATTAGTAGCAACAGAAGAGATACGAGAAACATAGCGTAAACGGCCTTCCGCTTCTTCTCGCCCTAACAAACGAACCAAAGCAGATTGATTGACTAGCAAATGTTGGATATGACGCTCACTGACATCCGCCTCAATAACCAAAGGATCGAGGTCAATCACGCCAGCAACAGGATCGCCAACACTAACGAAATCACCGAGCTCAACCATTAAGTCTTGAACCACACCCGAAAAAGGCGAAGTAATGACAGTATTCTTTAAAGCCAATTCCGCGTTGCGCATCATGGCTTTTGCTTCTGTTAATGAGGCCTCTGCTGTGGTGTAGGCGATTTCGCCTTGCAGTCCTCTTTTCTTCAGTGACTGCGCCGCTTTAAACTCTTTCTGCTTCAAGCGATATAAAGCCGAGGCTCGCTCTAGTTGAATCTCTAAATCACCCTTATCTATCTGGGCAATGGCTTGTCCAGCTTTAACCATATCCCCCTTAACAACGTTCAATCTGACAATCTTGCCCGCGACTTCTGCACCTAGACGAGCATGCCGATCGGGCGCCGTTCTTCCATAGAGATCAATCGTTTTAAAGGTCGGTGATGAGGTGAAGGTTTGAAAGGAAACCTTAGCCAGCGGAATTTCTGTTGCCTTTTTTTCAGGTGACTCTTCTGCTTGCCCTACGCCTAAACCAAGCCAGATCGACAACAACACGACTAGAGTCAGAGAAACCAGCCACGGCTGCTTCAATTTCTGAAAAAGTGGTGAGTTAGAAAATAGAGTGGGCATAACAAATCCTTTTGTCCGATGTCATTCAGGCGCGCTAGTTGGCTTAATAGCGTGATGTGCAACTTCCTTATGCACAAAGGTAACCTTAACAGACCAATCCTCAACGAAGTTGGACGCTATCGACAGTTTAAAAAATATGCCGTGTACTAAAAATGAGAGGAATGCTTTGAAAAGTAATAAGTTACTAAGTAAAAACAAAAACGCCGAACATAAGTTCGGCGTTTGAAATGTATCTAATACAGCTTTGAGCTCAAGCTATTTTCAACTCATGCTATACGCTGAATGATGCGCCACAACCACATGTTGTTGTAGCGTTCGGGTTGTTCACAAAGAAGCGTGCGCCTTCTAGGCCTTCAGTGTAATCAACCATGCCGCCCATTAGGTATTGTAGGCTCATTGGATCAACAACCAGCGTTACACCGCTGTTTACAATTGTAGTGTCGCCATCATTTACTTTTTCATCAAATGTGAAGCCGTATTGGAAACCGCTACAACCACCACCTGTAATGTATACACGCAGTTTTAGTTCTGGGTTTTCTTCTTCAGCAATTAGCGTTTGTACGCGGGTAGCTGCTGCATCAGAAAAAGACAATGGGATATTTACTTCGCTCACGACAACCTCTCTTACCTGTGTCAAAAACAACATGATACAAATCTAATTCGAGACCATAGTTGTTGAGTATTTTCTTATATTCCGGTGATTATCTAATACCTGACTGAAACGTTCAAGTATTCACCACAGGATCGGTCCTTTTACTGCTGTAAACTCGCCAATATCTAACAATTAAAACGTGTAACCACACAAAACAACCAGATTCGGGTGATTATCTGGGCGAAAGCATTCCTAGTTGGATTAGGGATAGGTACAATGCGTGCCAATTGGTCCGACAGTCAAAAGAGGATATATCAATGACCAAATCAGCAGAGCTGTACGAAAAAGCACAGCAAACCATTCCTGGTGGCGTAAACTCTCCAGTTCGTGCATTCAATGGCGTAGGTGGTTCTCCAATCTTCGTTGAACGCGCTGATGGCCCACTTATTTTTGATGCTGATGGTAAAGCGTATATCGATTACGTTGGCTCTTGGGGTCCAATGATCCTTGGTCACAACCACGCGGTTATTCGTGACGCTGTTATTGCAGCAGCTCAACGCGGCCTTAGCTTCGGTGCTCCAACCGAAACTGAAATCAAAATGGCTGAACTGGTATCTGAGATGGTTCCATCAATGGAACAGCTACGTATGGTGAGCTCAGGTACAGAAGCAACAATGAGCGCGATTCGTCTAGCTCGTGGCTTCACTGGTCGTGACAAAATTCTTAAGTTTGAAGGCTGCTACCACGGCCACGCAGACAGCCTACTTGTAAAAGCTGGTTCTGGCGCACTGACTTTAGGTCAACCAAGCTCTCCAGGCGTACCGGCTGATTTTGCGAAACTAACGCTAACAGCAACCTTCAACAATCTAGATTCAGTACGTGAAATCTTCGCAGCAAACAAAGGCGAGATCGCTTGTATCATCGTTGAGCCAGTAGCGGGTAACATGAACTGTATCCCTCCTGTAGAAGGCTTCCACGAAGGTCTACGTGAAATCTGTGATCAAGAAGGTGCATTGCTAATCTTTGATGAAGTAATGACAGGTTTCCGCGTTGCTGAAGGTTGTGCTCAGGCTTACTACAACATCAAGCCAGACCTAACGTGTCTTGGTAAAGTGATTGGCGGCGGCATGCCTGTCGGTGCTTTCGGTGGTCGTAAAGACGTGATGCAATACATCGCACCAACTGGCCCTGTTTACCAAGCGGGTACGCTTTCAGGTAACCCTGTTGCAATGGCTGCTGGCTACGCATGTTTGAACCTTCTACGAGAAGAAGGCAACGAAAAGCGTCTAGCTTCAAAAACTAAGCAGTTGGCAAAAGGCTTCAAGCAACTTGCTGACAAGCACGGCATCCCGATGCTAGTTCATCAAGTTGGCGGTATGTTTGGTTTCTTCTTCACAGATCAAGAAACTGTGACGTGCTACGAAGATGTAACTAAGTGTGATGTAGAACGCTTCAAGCGCTTCTTCCACCTAATGTTAGATCACGGTGTTTACCTTGCACCTTCAGCATTCGAAGCAAGCTTTACTTCTCTTGCTCATGGTTCAAAAGAACTTGATGCAACACTAGAAGCTGCTGACCGCTCTCTTGCGATCATTGCTGCTGAAAGCAAATAATCGAAAGCACTTTATAAGTCGCTAACCGATTGAATTTAGGGCTGCATTAAATGCAGCCCTTTTTTATATATCGCGCTCACCAGCCACAAATATGACAGCTTATTTAGCCGTCGACTAAGGCTAAAGCTGAACCAAAAGCATTAACGTTCCCAGAAAAGGAAAACCAACAACATCAAGGTACCAAGGAACATTCTGAACCAAGGGATCTCTTTTTTTGTTTGCTGTTCTTCGTCTTGGCATTTCTTATCTTTATTACAGCATCCCATTATCAAAACTCCTCATTGCTAACTCTCTGTTTTGCAGCCATTATAAACTCAGAACGCAAATATAGAGACCATTACCGTGTCAGAAAAACTCAAAATCAATTCCAGCCACTGGGTGATCATCATTGCCCTACTCGCGGCGGCTTATGCTTGTTACTTACTTATCGAGCCATACGTTAACTCTATCGTGATGGCCTTTATCATTTCACTATTGATGTTCCCAATCCATGAGTGGCTTGAAAAAAAGCTCCCGAATAAAGAAAACATCGTCTCTCTGCTGTCTTGTGTGATTCTGACTTTCATTATTGTTATCCCTTTATTGGCAGTATTCGCAGCAATTGTTCAGCAAGGTTCTCTGTTCTCTCAGAATACTTACCAATGGGTGACCCACGGTGGCATTCAGACTCTGTTTGCTCACCCGTTAGTGGTCAAAGCGCTGTCATTTGTGAATAACTACCTGCCTTTCGACAACATTGATCCCCAAGCCATCGCACAAAAAGTCGGTGAGTTTGCGACAAGCTTTGGTTCTAAGCTAGTTGGTATCAGTGCCAAAATCTTAGGTGACGCGACCAATTTCTTGATGGATTTCTTCTTGATGCTGTTCGTTTTGTTCTTCTTATTAAGAGATCATGACAAAATCATCAGTGTGGTTCGTCATATTCTGCCGCTGTCTCGTAGCCAAGAAGACAAACTTCTAACAGAGATAGAACAAGTATCTAAATCAGCAGTAATGGGCTCATTCTTAACCGCAATAGCGCAAGGTTTTTCCGGCGGTTTAGGTATGTGGATTGCCGGTTTCCCAGGTCTATTCTGGGGTACTATGATGGGCTTTGCCTCTTTCATCCCAGTTGTGGGTACCGCATTAATCTGGATTCCAGCAGCAACCTACTTGTTCCTAACTGGTGATACCACGTGGGCGATTTTCCTAACGGTTTACTGTGTAGCGATTGTTGGTTCAATTGATAACCTTCTGCGTCCGCTGCTAATGCAAGGCAGTGCAGGCATGAATACCCTGATGATCTTCTTCTCACTATTGGGTGGTATTCAACTGTTTGGCCTAATTGGTCTTATCTACGGACCATTGATTTTTGCGATTACCATTGTCCTATTCAACATCTACGATGAAGAGTTTAAGGACTTTTTAAACCAGCAAGACAAGAGTTAACGAACTTGACGTCAACTTGATTGGCGAACCCGTATTAAACACTTCAAGCTTTGGGCGGATTATGCGAAAATCCGCCCTCATTTTTTGCTAACGATTCAACAGAGTGTCCTATGTCAGCTTATATTGCACCAAGCCAGATTGCTCAACGCCAACTCGCCTACTTTGAAGGCAAACATGTTTTAGTTGCCGGTGAGGCAGAAGACTTGTTCCCTGTTGAGTTAGCGAAGCATTGTGAATCTGTCTCTGTGTTTACTTCTAATTACAGCTACTACCGTCAATTAGAAGGCTACAACACCATCCAACGTTTTTATGGTGCGGAGTTTACCGAAGAGACCAAAGCCGACTTAGTGATGTTGTACTGGCCAAAAGCCAAAGCGGAAGCGGAATTTTTGTTGGCGATGCTATTTGCCAAGCTAGGCAAAGATACCGAGATCGTCGTGGTTGGTGAAAACCGTTCAGGCGTGAAAAGCATCGAGAAGATGTTTGCTCCTTACGGCAAAGTTGTTAAATACGATTCAGCGCGTCGTTGCTCTTTCTACTGGGGTCAATGCTTCGAGCAACCACAAGCGTTCAACCTGCAAGACTGGTTTAAGACCTACACGGTTAACATTGGTGAGCAATCACTTACGGTAAAAAGCCTTCCTGGCGTCTTCAGTCACGGTCAATTCGATGTCGGTAGCCAACTTCTGTTGGATACTCTGCCAAAACTAAAAGGCAAGGTACTGGATTTTGGCTGTGGTGCAGGCGTATTGGGCGCGGTGATGGCATCTCGTAACCCAGATATCGAGCTAGAAATGTGCGACATCAGTGCATTTGCCGTGGCATCAAGCCAAGCAACGCTAGAAGCGAATGGTTTAACGGGTAAAGTCTTCGCATCCGATGTCTATTCTGATACTGCAGAAGACTATCAGTTCATCATCAGTAACCCACCATTCCATTCAGGTTTAGACACTAGCTACAGCGCGACTGAGACCTTACTTTCTCAGGCTCCTAAGCATTTGAAGCGTTCTGGTGAGATGATTATTGTTGCGAATAGTTTCTTAAAATACATTCCAATTATTGAACAAGCGTTTGGAAAATGCTCGACTCTAAATAAGACCACTAAATTCGCGATCTATCACGCAAACAAATAACCTCTCTAGCACAGCGCAGGGTCATTATCTGCGCTGTCTGTTCATATTTTTGTCAAAACTCTATAAAAATGAGCTTTTGCACACGCTTTAAATACCACTTACTTGTCAAAGTAAAAAAACTCGTTAATTTCGTTAAATTGGAACCCGTTAATTCTATTCTCTGTACTTGTTTTCGCCCCTTTTAGCAGTACATCAAAGGAAAGTAGTACCCAATTTATGTTTAGATTCTATCGTAAGCAGAAGTTTAAGCGCCTTCAAAATACCCTAATGCTGGCATTTCTTGTCCTCAGTATTACCCCTGTGACACTTATCGCGATATTTTTCCTCCAATCGCACAGTCAGGATCTCCAGGAACAAAGCACCTCACACCTTGTTTCGGTTCGTGATACTAAGCAGCAGCAAATTGTCGATTACCTACAAGCTCAAGAATCCCAAGTGATGGGCTTTGTTCGCTCAGAATTGGCCAATGCCAGTGGCGGGCGATTTTATGGTTTGATCAATGCATTTCAACGATTGGGGTTAGATATTGACGAGGCACGCAGTAATGCACAGCAGCGCTATATTCAAGGCTCTGGCGATCAAATCAAAACGTCGATCCTCCCTGAATCCAGCAGCTTTATTGGCAGCGAGCGTTATCGCCTGCTCCACAAGCGCTACCATAATGCTTACCTAGAACTGCTTAAACGCTCTGATTTTGACGATATTCTCTTAGTTGATATCAACGGTAACGTCGCTTATTCCGTCTTTAAAAATGACGATTACGGCACCAATCTGCTGACAGGAAAATACAAGGACTCCAACCTAGGTATTACCTTTCAACGACTAGCCAAAGACGTAACCGACCGACGCAAATCTAACGAAGATTACACGCCGGTTATCGTTTCTGACTTTAAAGACGAGAATGGCAAACAGACCGCATGGCTAGGCGCACCTATCGTTCAACAAGGCTACCTACACAGTTACGCGATGTTTAGGCTACCAATCAACGGCATTACTAAGTTGATTGCGGATCTCAACAAGAGTTCGAATATTCAAACGCTGCTTGTAGGTGATGATCACCTGCCGCGTAGCCTTGCTCATTCACAAGAATCTATCAACTTGAGCCTAGATGTTGTCGATAAAGCATTGGCTGGCGAAACAGCGGTTGGCACCTTCGACAACACCCTAGATCAAGCGATCATCGCGGCATATACGCCAATTGAGCTGAAATACGCAACATGGGCTCTTGTCGTAGAGCTGCCAGAGAAAGAGGCGTTTGACCGTATTCATCAGTTAGAAAAGATCTTCGTGATCGTGATGCTAACGGCGATCATTCTGGTAGTCGTTGCATCGCACTATCTGTCTAACTTCATCACATCCCCACTGCTTAAACTGACGTGGGCTGCCGAAAAAGTATCGGCGGGTGATCTCGATGAAACCATGATCAATACCGAGCGCAAAGATGAGATAGGCCGACTCGCGGTGAGCTTCGAAAGAATGCAGCGATCTATTCGTGAAAAAATGCAGCTCATCAAAAGCCAAAACGATGAGCTTGAGGACAACCTTAAGACCATTCAAAAGCAAAACGAAGAGTTACAACTGGCAAATAAACTCAAAGATGAGTTCTTAGCGACTACTTCACATGAATTGAGAACACCACTGCATGGCATGGTGGGTATCGCTGAAGCGTTGATATCTGGAGCTAACGGCCCTATTCCTGCTAATCAGAAATATCAGTTGGATATCATCATCAATAGCGGTCAGAGATTGGCGACCTTGGTTGATGATCTGCTTGATTATCACAAGATGCGCTATGGCAGCTTAGATATTAAGAAATCAGCCGTTGATTTGTCGGCAGCCACCAGCTTGGTCCTAGAGTTGTCTCATCACCTATTGGGCAATAAGCCAATCCGTATTATTAACCAAGTCCCAAGTGATTTAGGTCTGGTTTCATCGGATCCTCAACGACTTGAGCAAGTGATGTATAACTTGGTCGGCAATGCCATCAAGTACACCTCAGAAGGTAAAATTGTTATCTCTGCCAGCGTTATCGATGACAACATTCGTGTACAAGTTGTCGATACTGGCCAAGGTATACCGGCCGAGTACCTTGAGCACATCTTTGAGCCATTGATTCAAGCAGGCCAAGATGCGAGTAACTACCGCCAAGGTGCAGGGCTTGGATTATCGATCAGTCGTCAGTTGATCGAGCTAATGGGCGGTTCACTGTACGTTAGTAGCCAACCAATGCTCGGCACTACGTTTAGCTTTACCCTGCCCCTAGCTACTCAAGATGAGTTAGACAGTTACAACGAATCAGGTCACTACTCGCACTTCCAAACGCCTGATTTAATTGATAACAGCCAACAAGAAAATAGTGTTATCAGTGAAAACCCAGATGGCCCGTTATTGGTTATCGCCGATGATGAGCCGGTTAACCTGCGAGTATTAGACAGCTTCTTGAAGTTAGAAGGTTATCGAGTACGTACTGCATGTGATGGCCCTGAAACCATTGAACTGATTGAGAAAGAGAAGCCAGAGCTGCTTCTGCTCGACATAATGATGCCAGGAATGAGCGGCTATCAGGTTTGTGAAGCACTGCGTAAGCAATACGATCATGCTCAGTTGCCAATCATCATGCTAACGGCACTCAACCAAGCAGAAGACCGTGTTCGAGGTTTCGAAGCGGGTGCCAATGACTACTTGTCTAAACCGTTCAACAAACAAGAACTGGCGGCTCGAATTACAGCGCATCTATCAGCAAGTAAAGCGGAACAGAGACGCCTTGAAAACGACCAACTGCAACTCGAGCTCAAACATAGAGCGATGGTTGAAGCTAACTTGTTAGAAACTCAAGGCCGCTTATTAGAGCAACTAGAATCGGCACCTGAAGCCATTATCTGTATTCGTGATGACCAACGTATTCGCTTTGCTAACGAAGCGGCGGCGAAGCTATTCAGACGCGGACAAGAACAACTTAAACGCTCAATGGCTGACGAAATCATTGCGCCTAAATACCTTAAGGTGGAACAAGCCCACTACTGCGGTGACATTGATATCTATATAGATGACACACGTCAGCGCATACCAAGTGACATCCTTAAGCTGCCTGAAGGCTCAGGGCTCGACACCATGTATATCTTTAATGTAGGTGGTGGTGTTAACTCAAACCGAATCAATAACCTTGAAACGGCGGTTGAAGCTCTCTCTAGTTATGCCTTTGAAGGCGACAAAGATAAGTTACAGCAGCTTAAAGAGCTTGGCGGAGAATTTACTCGTCTTGCTGACAAGGCAACCGGTGAAGGTAAAAACAAGCAAGAGTTAATGCGTGAGGTACTGGTCGATGCGATGACGAATGCCATCATCTACTGGGAATCGGTGACGGGTGAAACCAAGTTTGCTTTCGCCGAGAAGAGTGGCTTGTGGCGCGTCTACTTAGACCGCAGTACGCTGCAAACTCGAACGCTAGACAAATACCTACGCGTAGAAACCCTACCGAAAACGCCTCGCTGGCGAACGGTACTGAGCTCAATCGAATTCATTCTGGAACACTGCAAAGAACAGACGCCAGAAAGAACCCATATTGAGATGCTGAGGGATAAACTTCAGAAACTACTGACCAGTTAAACCCTGAACCAACATCACGATACTTTGAATAATGGAGCCCACCTAGCGTGGGCTTTTTTGTACGCCTAATAATCACAAAAAGTAGAATCCCAACGCTTGCAACGCACTTTTTTTACGCCTTTAAACAAGGGGAAATTCACGCTAATTACTCACAGTGCGTGCTGGTAACCGTCAGTACTTTTCGTTCTATTCTCAATCATATCTGACCGTTATCTGACTCTTTGTTGCAGTTTGAGAAGCGAGTCACAACAGAACGGCAGATTTAATTTTCTAGGGAAATTTAACGTAAAACTGGCAAGTGACCGAGATCTACAATTATACCAACGTAGGGTAAGGCATTATAATAAAAAGCCTTTAAAGTTAGTGGCCACTTACAACCTGCAAGAACCTCAAAACCAAATGCGAGTCACATCACTTTAACAATTGCGTACGAAAAACCACCAAAGCAACCTATTTTGACGTTAATGACGTGGGGTTGTGTGTTTTTAACATTTTTGACGGGAAACGAGTTTGATTAATTCATCGATAAGGTGTTTTCTTACTCCTGCCAAAGGCCTACAGGCCACTCTTACCACTTCTCAGAATCAACGATGAATCTGGAGCAACGAAGAAGAGGTAGGCCTTTAACCAGAGTGTGTATCTACTAAACAATTTAGCGACAGATAACATTCAATCCATTAGTGAAATGAAAGCAAATAGTAAGGAACAGCTATGCTTGCCAATATAAAAAAAACAGCAATAGCAACAGCAATTATTGCAACTGCTACAACAGGTTTTGCATCAGTAGCAACCGCTGCAGAACGCAGTGAACTGACCGTTCACCCGAAAGAGTACACTACCTTCGTACGTAACTTTAACCCGTACCTTGGTGCTACTAACCTACATACTACAACTGACTTCATGTATGAGCCGCTAGTAGTATTTAACGAAATGCACGGTAACACTCCAGTGTTCCGTCTAGCTGAAAACTTCAAGATGTCAGATGATCTGATGAGCGTTGTTTTCGACATTCGTAAGGGTGTTAAATGGTCAGACGGAGAAACTTTCTCTGCTGATGATGTTGTTTTTTCTTTCAACCTTGTAAAAGAGAAGCCAGAGCTTGACCAATCTGGTATCAACTCTTGGGTAACTTCTGTAGAAAAACTGAACGACAACCAAGTTAAGTTCACACTAACAGAAGCAAACTCAAACGTACCTTACGAGATTGCTAAAGTACCTGTAGTACCTAAGCACATCTGGAAAGACGTTAAAGATCCATCAACGTTTACCAATGAGAACCCGGTAGGTTCTGGTCCATTTACAGAAATCGATACGTTTACAGCGCAGCTATACATCCAGTGTGCAAACCCGAACTACTGGGATGCAGACAACCTAGATGTTGACTGTCTACGTGTTCCACAAATTGCGAACAACGACCAATTCCTAGGTAAAGTTGTAAACAGTGAAATGGACTGGACGTCTTCTTTCGTTCCAGATATCGATCGTACATACGCAGCAGCTAGCCCTAAACACCACTACTGGTACCCGCCAGCAGGTACACAGGCATTCATCGTTAACTTCAAGCACCCTGATGCTGCGAAGCATGAAGCATTGAGCAACGTTGACTTCCGTCGTGCTTTCTCTATGGCTCTTGACCGTCAAACTATCATCGACATCGCATTCTACGGTGGCGGTACTGTAAACGATTTCGCATCGGGTCTTGGCTACGCGTTTGAAGCTTGGTCTGATGAAAAAACTCATGACAAGTACAAAGGCTTCAACACTTACAACGCTGAAGGCGCGAAGAAGCTTCTTGCTGACGCTGGCTTCAAAGATGTAAACAAAGATGGTTTTGTTGACACTCCATCAGGCAAGTCTTTCGAACTAATGATTCAATCGCCAAACGGCTGGACTGACTTCAACAACACAGTTCAACTAGCGGTAGAACAGCTAAACGAAATCGGTATTAAAGCAAAAGCTCGTACACCTGACTTCTCTGTTTACAACCAAGCAATGCTTGAAGGTACATACGACGTAGCATACACAAACTACTTCCACGGTGCGGATCCATACACGTACTGGAACAGTGCTTACAACTCATCACTACAATCTGGTGACGGTATGCCTCGTTTCGCAATGCACTTCTACAAAAACGACAAGCTAGATGGTCTTCTAAACAGCTTCTACAAAACAGCTGATAAGAACGAGCAGCTAGACATTGCACACGGTATCCAGCAAATCATCGCTGCAGACCAAGTGACAATCCCTGTGATGTCTGGTGCTTACATGTACCAATACAACACAACTCGCTTCACTGGTTGGTGGAACGAAGAAAATCCAAAAGGCCGTCCAAACATTTGGGCTGGTATTCCAGAGCGTCTACTTCATGTACTGGACCTAAAACCAGTTAAATAAGTAATCGTTCAATCCTTGCGGCGTAACCTCTTACGCCGCTTATAAAAATCCCCACACTCTCAATTGAAAGTATGGCGCTAGTCGTCAGGGGATTTTTCGTTCCAAATTTCGCTAGGAGCGACCTGAATCCAGAAACAGGGAAACAATCTGGGTGAGTAAGGTGTGAGTTATGGGTTATTTTTTAAGACGTTTGTCATTTTATTTTGTCGCGCTATTAGTTGCTGCGACGTTAAACTTTATTATTCCAAGAGCAATGCCTGGTGACCCAGTTACCATGATGTTTGCGAACGCTTCTGTACAAGTTACTCCAGAGCGTATTGCTGCAATGAAAGAACTATTAGGCTTCGTTGATGGTGGCTACTTAGTTCAATACGTGGCGTACATGAAGAACATTCTTAGCTGGGAACTTGGTACATCAATTCAATTCTACCCACTTTCTGTAAACACACTGTTGGGTGGAGCATTCGGTTGGTCGCTTTTCTTAGCCGGCACCGCAGTTATTCTTTCTTTCTCGATTGGTTCAATCCTAGGTATTTTCGCAGCGTGGAAACGCGGCAGTAAGTACGATGCCTTCGTAACGCCAGGGATGCTGATTCTACAAGCCGTTCCTCAAGTTGTTATCGCGATGATTGCACTATTTACCTTTGCAATTGGCTTGAAGTGGTTCCCAACAGGGTATGCCTACACCGCTGGTACTATACCTGATTGGACAAGCTGGGCATTCATTAAAGATGTCGCTTACCACGCCTTCTTACCACTGTTCTGTGCTTCTGTTGTTCAAATTGGTGGCTTCCTAGTAAACATGCGTAACAACATGATCAACCTACTAGCCGAAGACTACATCACCATGGCGAAAGGCAAAGGCCTGAGCGAAAACCGAGTGGTATTCAACTACGCAGCTCGTAACGCGATGCTACCTAGTGTGACAGCCCTGTCAATGTCGCTAGGTATGGCAATCGGCGGTCAGTTAATTATCGAAATCATCTTTAACTACCCAGGTCTTGGCAGCGTACTTTTCAACGCAATTAACGCTCGTGACTACCAAGTACTGCAAGGTCAGCTGCTTATCATGACGCTATTCATGCTGTTCTTTAACCTAGTTGCAGACATGCTTTACGTTGTTCTTGACCCTCGTCTTCGTAAGGGTGGTAAATAATCATGAAAGACTTTCTAAAACTCATTTGGCGTAACCCGATGGCCCTAACAGGCGTCATCATCCTAAGTATTTTTATTCTTGGCGCGATTGCAGCTCCATTAATCACCAAACATGTACCAGACAAGCGTACAGGTAACCCACACGAATATCCTGGTTTCGTGGTGAAGTCTGCACAAACTAACCCTGATGGCTGGGTTGCTCAAAATCTAGCAGACGACCGTCGTACATTGATCATGTCTAAAAAGGCAGACCACGTACTAGGCACAACTCGTATGGGTCGTGACGTTTGGTCTCAAGTGGTATACGGCGCACGGGTATCTCTTGCTGTAGGTTTTGGTGCGGGTCTAACCGTATGTTTACTCGCAACTGTTATTGGTGTTTCTGCAGGTTACTTCGGTGGCCGTGTCGATGACGTTCTAACAGCCGCAATGAACATCATGCTGGTAATCCCTCAATACCCATTACTGTTCGTAGTAGCAGCCTTTATCGGTGAGGCAGGGCCACTCACCATAACCTTGGTTATCGGCTTTATGTCTTGGGCTTGGGGTGCCCGTGTTGTTCGCTCCCAAACCTTAGCACTGCGTGAAAAAGAGTTTGTAAAAGCCGCTGAAGTTTTGGGTGAATCTTCATTCCGCATCATCTTCGTAGAGATTCTGCCAAACCTTATCTCTATCGTTGGCGCAAGCTTCATCGGTTCGGTGATGTACGCAATCATGATGGAAGCAACCATCTCGTTCCTAGGTCTTGGTGACCCGAACACAATCAGCTGGGGCATCATGCTTTACAACGTTCAAACCTCTTCATCAATGCTGATTGGCGCTTGGTGGGAACTGTTGGCTCCTTGTATCGCATTGACACTACTTGTAACTGGTCTTGCTCTACTTAACTTCGCGGTCGATGAAATTGCTAACCCGCAACTGCGTTCTCACAAAGGCATGAAGCGTTGGAAGAAACTAGCAGCTCAAGACAAAGAAGAACGTGAACCAGAACTACCACCACAAAATGCACTTTGGAGCGGAGATAAATAATCATGTCTGAACCACTAATTTCTATCCGCAACTTATGCGTGGATTACATCACAGAGTCTGGCGATGTTCGTGCGTGTAACAACGTAAGTTTCGACATCGCTCCAGGTGAAGTCTTCGGCCTAGCTGGTGAATCTGGCTGTGGTAAATCAACGGTCGCTTTCTCTCTTATGCGTCTTCATAAGCCGCCCGCTTACATCAGTGGTGGTGAGGTTATCTTCAACGGTGAGAACATCCTTGAATACAGTGATGACCGTATGCAGTCGTTCCGTTGGAGTGAGATGTCGATGGTATTCCAGAGCGCGATGAACGCACTCAACCCAGTACTACCGATGGAAGAGCAGTTCTGTGACGTAATCATGCGTCACACCAACATGACTCGCGAGCAAGCTAAGCAGCGTGCTGAAGGTCTACTTGAAATCGTAGATATTCACCCGAGCCGATTGAGTGACTATCCTCACCAATTCTCTGGCGGCATGCGTCAGCGCTTGGTTATTGCTATCGCGTTAGCACTGAATCCGAAGCTGATCATTATGGATGAGCCAACGACCGCGCTTGATGTGGTTGTTCAACGCGAAATCCTACAAAAGATCTATGCACTAAAAGAAGAGTTTGGTTTCTCAATTCTGTTCATCACCCATGACTTGTCATTGATGGTTGAGTTCTCTGACCGCATCGGCATCATGTACTCAGGTGAGCTAATCGAAGTGGCTAACTCTCAAGATATTCTAGAAAACCCTTACCACCCTTACACCAAAGGGCTGGGAAGTTCTTTCCCTCCACTGACAGGGCCAAAGACAAAGTTAGCAGGTATTCCAGGTAACCCTCTGAACCTGTTAGAGATCCCTGAAGGGTGTCGTTTCCAAGCTCGTTGTGACCGTGTACATGAAACGTGTACCAAGGTGCCAACCAAGCTGCGTTCTATCGACCCGGGACATTTGTCTAACTGCCACCTGTACGGTGACCCAATAGTACAAAGGAAGCTATAGCTTGCACGCTAACTTGGCGTGAATAACGAACAAGGCGGCCCGTCCGCCTAAAAACAAGCAAAGCGAATAAGGATTCTGGAGACAATTATGAGCAAAGATTTCGGTCAATTATTGGTAGAAGGCAAAAATGTCGTAAAAGACTTCCCAATAAGCAGTACCACCATTCAAACCCCAATGATGCGTGCGATTAACGACGTGTCATTCAAGATGTATAAAAGTCGCGGCTTAGCGGTGGTTGGTGAGTCTGGTTCAGGCAAATCAACAACGGCAAAGATGATCGCAAAAATGTACGCGCCTTCGGGCGGCACGATAGAATACAAAGGCCGTGATATCCAAGAGATCTCAAGCAGAAAAGATCTTATGCACTACCGTGAAGGCGTGCAGATGGTATGGCAAGACCCGTTTGGTTCACTGAACCCAACGCACAATATCTTCCACCACATTGCTCGACCGTTGTTAATCCACAAGAAAGTATCTCCGGGCAATAAAAGAGAACTAGAAGAACGCGTTTACGATCTTTTAGAGCAAGTTGGTCTCATTCCGCCAAAAGAGACGGCGAAGAAATACCCTCACCAACTGTCTGGCGGCCAACGTCAACGTGTCAATCTAGCACGTAACATCGCAGTTGGTGCTGAAGTTGTTCTGGCCGATGAACCAACATCAATGCTAGACGTTTCAATTCGTGCGGGTGTTTTAAACCTGATGGAAGAGATGAAGTTCGAGAAGCAAATGTCTCTGCTTTACATCACTCACGATATCGCAACCGCTCGTTACATCGCTGAAGACCTTTCGGTGATGTACGTGGGACACATGGTGGAATGGGGCGATACCGATGACGTGATTGCTAACCCTCAGCACCCATACACCCAATTGCTTGTTTCGGCCGTTCCAGATCCTAAGAAGTCGATCCACGAGCAACTTGCAGGCAACAAAGGTGAGATTCCTCTGTGGACACCAGTATCAGCAGGCTGCCCATTTGCAGGCCGATGTACTCACGCAATGGATAAGTGCAAAGAGCAGCTACCAGGGGTTACGCAGCTCGCTGATAACCACTTTGTGCGCTGTTACCTACACGAAAGCTAAGCAATAAAACCCAAGTTAGGGTCTTCGGACCCTAACTATTTATATCCAAAACATTCAAGTACCTAGCCAATAGAAACTAGGACTGTCGGAGAATATTGATGCTGTTATTGACCAACCATATTGGCTATGAGTCCACAGGCCCGAAGCAAGCTATCCTACAAACTAAGAAAGCTCGCCTATCAAGCACTACGGCTCTACTCGTCTGTGCTGACAACCATATGACTGTCGGAAATTTTGATGTGGTTAAACAAGGCCGCGTAGCAAATTGGCATCAAGGGCAATTCTTCACTATTGATTTCAGTTCAGTCACTGAATCTGGTCGCTACTACCTACGTTTTGACAACCTGCGTTCAGAAGTATTTGAGATTGGTAGCAACCTATTAATGAACCACACGTTTTCTGATGTGCTTCATTACTTTAAGTCACAACGCTGTGGCGGTATTTTCGACAAAAAAGATCGACAAGCACAAATTCTAGGTACCGACCGATACGTCGATGTCCACGGTGGATGGTATGACGCATCAGGTGATGTCAGTAAATATTTTAGCCACCTGTCTTATGGTAACTACCTAAACCCACAACAAATTCCGATGGTCGTTTGGAACATGCTAAAAAGCGTACGCTTGACTGGCCATAACCCAGACTTCCCGAAATTCTCCATGACTCGTCTAACGGAAGAGGCTCTGTTCGGTGCCGACTTCTTAGTGCGTATGCAAGACGCTGACGGATACTTCTATATGACGGTATTCGACAAATGGAGCAAAGATATCAACCAACGCGATATCTGCGCTTATGCGACTCAAGAAGGTCATAAATCAACGGACTTACAAGCGGGCTACCGACAAGGTGCAGGTGTTGCTATCGCAGCATTAGCCGCAGCTTCTGAGCTTGAAATCTCTGGCAGCTACTCGAGCCACACATACCTTGAAACGGCTGTTAAGGGTTACTGGCATCTAAAAGAGTACAACCTCCAGTATCTAAACGATGGTGAAGAGAACATCATCGATGAGTATTGCGCCCTACTCGCAGCCAATGAGCTGTATCGCGTAACACAAGACCAGCAATACCTATCAGAAGCAAGAACTTGGGCGACTCGTTTAATCTCTCGTCAGCAATCCGATGATTCATTTGAGCACTTCTGGTCGGCAAACTCTGATGGCTCTCGTCCATACTTTCACGCAGCTGAAGCCGGTCTTCCGGTGATTGCACTATGTGAATACATCAACAACGAAACCGATGCTGAACTAAAAGAACAGGCTCGCACAGTTGTTGAACAAGCTTGTCAGTTCGAAATCAACATCACCGACAAAGTCACCAACCCATTTGGCTATCCAAGACAATACGTAAAATCTATCGATGGTGATAAACGTGATGCCTTCTTCGTCGCTCAACAGAACGAAACCGGTTACTGGTGGCAAGGCGAGAACGCACGCCTTGGCTCACTCGCAACCATGGCTTACCTAGTTCAACCGCACATTAAAGATAGCGAGCTTCAAGAGCGCTTAATCCAGCTTTCACAAAATAGCCTTGATTGGATCTTGGGCCTCAACCCATACCACATGTGCATGCTCGATGGTCATGGCCATAACAACCCAGACTACCTACCTCAGCTTGGGTTCTTCAATGCGAAAGGCGGTATCTGTAATGGCATCACAGCTGGTTTTGAAGATGAACAAGACATTGCGTTCAATCCACCAGCACAAAAAGATGACATGCTTCAAAACTGGCGCTGGGGCGAACAATGGATCCCTCACGGCGCTTGGTTCCTATTAGCCACAGCGGCACAGTTCAGCTTCCTAGCTCAGCGTAAGGAGCAATAATAATGACTCTTTACTACGTAGGTATTGATGGTGGTGGTACTTCTTGTCGTGCTCGTATTCGTGACGACCAAGGCAAATTGATTGGTGAAGCGAAAAGTGGCAGTGCCAACATCCTTTTGGGTGTTGATGTTGCAATGATCTCAATTATTGATGCCATTACAAAAGCAGCACAACAAGGGCAACTCAACTCAGACCATTTTTCAAATATGCATGTTGGCCTAGCACTGGCTGGCGCTGAGCAAAAATCAGCATGGTTCGACTTCATGGCTCAACCACACCCTTTCGCAAGCATGACACTAAATACCGACGCTTATGGCGCTTGCATTGGTGCTCACAATGGCCAAAACGGCGCAATCATGATCGGTGGTACGGGTTCTTGCGGTATCTTCCTAAAAGACGGTGAGCAATATGTGGTTGGCGGTCGTGAATTTCCGATTTCAGATCAAGGCGGCGGCGCAGTCATGGGCTTACGTTTGATTCAACAAGTCTTGCTTGCAGAAGACGGTATTCGCAACAAAACCCCGCTGACTCTACATGTGATGAATCACTTTAATAATGATGTGGATGCCATTGTCAAATGGTCAAAAGGTGCTATTCCAAAGGATTACGGTCAATTCTCACCAGTTATTTTTCAACTCGCTAATGAAGGTGACGAACTGGCTATCGAGATGCTCAAGCAAACCGCCGCTGATATCGAAATGTTTGTACTAGCACTGCATCACAAAGGTGCGGACAAGGTATGCCTGATGGGAAGTATCGCAGAGCGAATTCTCAACTGGCTATCACCACCAGTACAGCAATGGATCGTTAAACCTCAATTCGACGCTATCGAAGGCGCATTGATGTTTGCCGGGAAACCACAACACAACTTGTATCAACAGGCTTAGCAGGGAAGTTATATGAATTATCGCATCGACTTAGCTGTTCTTTCTGAACAAAAAAATAACTGCCGATTTGGCCTTACGGTACATAACTTAAGTGACCTCGACGTAACAGATTGGTCTCTGCACTTTGCATTTGATCGATTCATCCTTCCAGAAAGTTTATCGCAAGGTGAACTGACTCAAGTTGGAAGCTTTTGTTCGTTCAAACCAAGTTCGTCAGTGTTAAAGGCGAACAACCATTACTACCTTGAATTCAGCATTCAAAGCGCCCCATTCCGTTTTTATTCTGACGGTCTAAACGATGCCTTTATCCAAACACATCACCAAGGCGAAACCTCGGTGCTGCCAGTCGCGATATCACCTATTGTTCTGGCGTCACCATACCGTGAACGCAATCAGATACCTGAAGTGAACGCTGCTGAGGTGGCATTAATTCCTCAGCCGAATCAGTTCGAACTTAAGCAAGGTAGCTTCGCGTTAAATAGTAAATGCAAAATTGAGGTTCAATCTCACCTTGCAGAGAAGGCCAGCGCTTGGTTACAACAAGAGTTACTGATTACGTTCGAGCTAGCGATTTCAACAGAACTCTCACCAGAAGCGAGCGGAGACATTCTACTTCGTAGCAACCCAACTTTAGATGAAGCCGAATACAAACTGACCATCACAACTCAACAAGTGGTCGTAGAATCAGGCAGTCAATCAGGCTTCACTCATGCAGTAGCTAGCTTAATACAATTAGTTCAACAACAAAATGCTGAACGCTTCTCTGTGCCATGTTGCAAAATCGCCGACCAACCTCGTTTCAAATACCGCGGCATGATGTTGGACTGTGCACGTCACTTCCACTCGGTGGAGCAAGTGAAACGTTTAATCAACCAGTTGGCGCACTACAAATTCAACGTTTTTCATTGGCACCTAACCGATGATGAAGGTTGGAGGATCGAGATAAAGAGCCTACCTCAACTCACTGAAATCGGTGCTTGGCGAGGTCCTGACCATGCATTAGAGCCACAATATACCCATATTGCTGAAAACTACGGCGGCTTCTACACCCAGCAACAGATTCGCGAAGTCATTGAATATGCAGAGCAACGCAGCATCACGGTGATCCCAGAGATCGATATTCCGGGACACTGCCGTGCCGCAATCAAATCACTGCCTGACATGTTGGTGGAGCAAGCTGACACTACTCAATACAAAAGCATTCAGCACTACAACGACAACGTCCTAAACCCAGGTTTACCGGGCACTTACCAGTTCTTAGATGCGGTTATTGAAGAAGTCGCAGAGCTATTCCCTAGCGAATTGATTCACATGGGCGCAGACGAAGTACCACCGGGCGTATGGACTAACAGCCCTGCAGCTCAAGCGCTGATGAAAGAACATCAATACCAAGACAGCAAAGATTTGCAAGGTCACCTATTCCGCTATGCCGAGAATAAGCTTAAGCAACTCGGCAAACGCATGGTGGGCTGGGAAGAAGCTCAGCACGGCGACAAGGTGAGCAAAGAGACCATCATCTATTCATGGCTCAGTGAAGAAGCGGCTGTGAACTGCGCTCGCCAAGGCTTTGATGTGGTATTGCAACCTGCACAATTTACCTATCTCGACATGACCCAAGATTATGCACCGGAAGAGCCGGGCGTAGATTGGGCTGCCGTTATCCCATTAGAACAAGCTTATACCTACGAAGCGCTTGCTGAGATATCCGACACCGACCCAATTCGTAAGCGGATCCGCGGAATTCAGTGTGCTCTATGGTGTGAGATCGTCACCAACCAAAAGCGTATGGATTACATGGTATTTCCAAGAATTAGCGCTTTAGCTGAAGGATGTTGGACACATAAAAACAACCGAAACTGGCTAGATTACCTGTCTCGCCTAAAGGGTCACTTGCCGCTACTCGACAGACTCAATGTTGACTATCGCAACCCTTGGAAAGCTCAATAAAACAAAACCAAAGCAACACTCACATCGAGCGCTTGCTAACTCAAATTAAGGTGCTCAGTCAGATAAGACTCAGCATCACTATTTAAAAATTAGCTGCATAGATGCAGTTTGTTAAAAAGGAAATGACAATGAAATACGGCTATTTCGATAACGACAATCGCGAATACGTCATCACTCGCCCTGATGTACCAGCACCTTGGACAAACTACCTAGGTACTGAAAAGTTTTGTACCGTGATTTCGCACAATGCGGGCGGTTACTCGTTCTACAATTCTCCGGAATACAACCGTGTTACTAAGTTCCGTCCAAACGGCACCTTTGACCGCCCAGGACACTATGTTTACCTGCGTGATGATGAGACGGGTGATTACTGGTCTATCTCTTGGCAACCAGTGGCAAAGAGCCTAGATGAAGCGAACTACGAAGTTCGTCACGGCCTGTCATACTCAAAATTCAAATGTGAATACAGCGGCATTACCGCAACCAAGACGCTATTCGTACCTAAGGGTGAAGATGCAGAAGTTTGGGACGTTATATTAAAGAACAACACTGACAAGCCACGTACTATCAGCACTTTCTCGTTTGTTGAGTTCTCTTTCAGCCATATTCAATCAGACAATCAAAACCATCAGATGTCTTTGTACTCTGCGGGCACGTCTTACCAAGAAGGTGTTCTGGAATACGACCTGTACTACAACACTAACGACTTTGAAGGCTTCTACTACCTAGCTTCAACTTTCTCACCAGACAGCTACGATGGCCAACGTGATAACTTCCTTGGTATGTACCGTGATGAAGCAAATCCAATTGCGGTTGAAAACGGTAAGTGTTCTAACAGCGCTCAAACTTGTTACAACCATTGTGGTTCTCTGCACAAGCAATTTACGATTCAACCCGGTGAAGAAGTTCGCTTTGCGTATGTACTCGGTATCGGTAAAGGCAACGGTGAACGCCTACGTGAGAAGTACCAAGACACAGCAAACGTAGACGCCGCTTTCCAAGGCATCAAAGATCACTGGGACGAGCGTTGCAACAAATTCCAAGTTAAGTCGCCAAACGAAGGCTTAGACACAATGATCAACACGTGGACGCTATACCAAGCGGAAACCTGTGTGGTTTGGTCACGCTTTGCATCATTCATCGAAGTTGGCGGTCGTACTGGTCTTGGTTACCGTGATACGGCTCAAGATGCTATTTCAGTACCCCATGCCAACCCACAAATGACCAAGAAACGTATTATCGACCTGCTTCGCGGCCAAGTGAAAGCGGGCTACGGTCTACACTTGTTCGATCCTGACTGGTTCGATCCAGAGAAAGCCGACGTTGAGCCTTCAAAATCACCAACTGTTGTTCCAACACCGTCAGATGACGACAAGATCCACGGCATTGAAGACACATGTTCTGATGACCACCTATGGATCGTTCCGACCATTATCAAATACGTAATGGAAACCGGTGAGCACGACTTCTTCGATGAAGTGATTCCATACGCAGACGGTGGCGAGGCGACAGTTTATGAACACATGAAAGCGGCACTGAACTTCTCTGCTGAATACGTGGGTCAAACGGGTATCTGTAAAGGTCTTCGAGCTGACTGGAATGACTGTTTGAACCTAGGTGGTGGTGAATCTTCAATGGTTTCATTCCTACACTTCTGGGCGCTACAAGAATTCCTAGATCTTGCTAAGTTCCGTAATAACGATGCTGATGTTGCGAAATACACTGAAATGGCTGCTAACGTTCGCGAGGCGTGTGAAACGCACCTTTGGGATGACGAGGGTGGCTGGTACATCCGTGGTCTGACTAAAAATGGCGACAAGATCGGTACCGCTCAACAAGCTGAAGGTCGTGTGCACCTTGAGTCAAACACGCTCGCGGTTTTATCTGGTGCTGTTTCTCAAGAACGTGGCGAGAAAGCGATGGACGCTGTTGATGAGAACCTTTTCTCTGAATACGGCCTACACCTAAACTCTCCTTCATTCGCAACACCAAACGATGATATCGGCTTCGTAACTCGCGTTTACCAAGGTGTAAAAGAGAACGGTGCAATCTTCTCTCACCCTAACCCATGGGCTTGGGTAGCAGAAGCGAAACTAGGTCGTGGTGACCGTGCTATGAAATTCTACGACGCACTGAACCCGTACAACCAAAACGACATGATTGAAACACGTTACGCAGAACCATACTCGTACGTGCAGTTCATCATGGGTAAAGACCACCAAGACCACGGCCGTGCAAACCACCCTTGGTTAACGGGTACTTCTGGTTGGGCTTACTTCGCGGTAACTAACTTCATTCTTGGTGTTCGTACCGGCTTTGAAGGCCTAACGGTTGATCCATGTATCCCGACTGATTGGCCAGAGTTCGAGGTTACTCGCCAATGGCGTGGCGCAACTTACAACATCACGGTGCAAAACCCGAATGCAGTAAGCAAAGGCGTTGCTTCTATCACTATCAATGGTGAGTCAGTTGAAGGTGCAATCCCAGTACAAGCAGAAGGCAGCGTGAACGACGTTGTCGTTGTTCTAGGCTAGTCACTCAATTTAACGAACAGCTCTTGTCTCAAGTCTTTACAGGCTTGAGACAATGAGACTAAAAGGATTTTCTAATGATTAAATTTGGTACAGGTGGCTGGCGCGCTTTCATTGGTGAAGAGTTCACCAGAGAGAACGTTCGCTTAGTAGCGCAAGCGCTCGCTAACATCATTAACAACGAAGATGCAGCCAAGAATGGTTTTGTGATCGGTTATGACCGTCGTTTCCTTTCAGATAAAGCGGCATGCTGGTTTGCAGAAGTACTTGCAGCGAATAACATCAAAGTAAGCTTCATTGATAAATTCGTTCCAACACCTATCGTGATGTTCCAAGCAAAAGAGATGGGGTGTACCTACTCAGCGTGTATTACCGCTTCTCACAACCCAGCAGACTACAACGGTATCAAGGTGTTCATTGAAGGTGGTCGTGATGCTGACGAGATCATCACCGAGAAGATCGAACAGCAAATCGCAACCCTAACTAACGAAGACGTTATCCGTGTCGATTTCGAACAAGCGTTAAATGACAAAGAGATCGAGATCATCAATCCGATGAACGACTTTGTGGATTCGATCATCAACTTTATTGATATCGATTCGATCAAGAAAGCCAACCTACGCGTACTGATTGATCCTATGTTTGGTGTAGCAAAAAATGCTCTACAAACGGTTCTGATCAACGGTCGCTGTGATGTCGACGTAATCAACGATGGTAAAAACCCAGATTTTGGTGGCTTGATGCCATCGCCAAATGCCGCAACGCTGTATCGCTTGAAGCACTTAGTAGCCGCTGAAGGTTATGACATCGGTATCGGTACCGATGGCGATGCCGACCGCTTAGGCATTATAGATGAGAAAGGTCACTTCATTCATCCTAACGAAGTGTTATTGCTGCTTTACTACTACTTACTGGAATACAAAGGTTGGAAGGGCTCTGTCGTGCGTAACATCGCAACCACACACCTGCTAGATAAAGTGGCGGCTGATCACGGCGAGAAGAGCTTTGAGGTTCCGGTAGGCTTTAAACATATCAGCTCGCAAATGGAAGCCGATGACTCACTGATTGGTGGAGAAAGCTCAGGTGGTTTAACCATTCGTGGTCACATCAAAGGTAAAGACGGCGTATTTGCTTCTAGCTTGCTGGTTGAAATGATCAGCGTGACGGGCAAAAAGCTGTCTGAACTGCTTGATGAGATCTATTCCAAATACGGCTATGCCTACACCGCTGAAGGCGACTGCAAGTTTAAGCCTTCAGAGAAAGAAGCACTCTACACTAAGATCTACGTAGAGAAACAACTGCCTGAATTTGAGTACGAAATTGAAAAAGTCAACTATGAAGATGGTGCTAAGGTGTACTTCAAGAATGGCGGCTGGGTGATTGCTCGCTTCTCAGGAACAGAGCCGTTACTACGAATCTTCGCAGAAATGGAAGATAAAGAGACAGCAGAACGTGTTCTTCAGAAAGTGAAAGACTTCCTCTCTCTATAGGCCTATAGAGTGCAGCAGTTTTGGATGGGGTTTAACAAATCACTGCCTTGTTAAAGCCTATAGGTGAAGAACTCTTGCCCAGTACTTTAATTAAAGTGCTGGGCTTTTTTATAGCGAACTTCTATTACTTAGCCGAGTAAGATTTACTGAGTCTAGCTAGCGACTAAACTGAGTTAGAACGCAAGCACGCCTTTGGTGTCTACTTTCACAGTTACTGGCATACCGACTTCAAGCGCTTCAGAAGAGGTCGATAATAACTTCTGACCATGCGCTTCGATTACATAACGACAGTGATCACCCATAAATTGCTGTTCTAGCACCGAAATAGCACTATCTTGCTCGTAACTTGCTTGGATATGCTGGGGCCTTAGCAGAAGCTCACATGTATTGCCGAACTCAATCTCCGTTTGCGGTTTGGCTTCAACCATACCCAAACTGGTTTCAAATTCATGCTCCGAAATACGCTGTGCCTTTAAGTAGCTACCGCCACCCAAGAAATCAGCAACGAACTTACTCGAAGGGTGGAAATACAACTCAGATGCCGAACCATACTGTTCAATCACACCATGGTTCATCACAGCCATCTTATCTGCAAAAGCAAATGCCTCTTCGCGACTGTGAGTTACGAAGATAGCTGTAACACCCTGCTTCTTAAAAATCTTGCGAATCTGAGAAATCAGCTCATGACGAACCTGAGTATCGATGTTTGAGAATGGTTCATCTAACAGTAGCAAGTCTGGCTTGTACGCCAAAGAACGAGCAATAGCGACACGCTGCTGTTGACCACCTGAAAGTTGATGTGGGTAGCGGTCACCGAACTCACCTAAGTGAACCAGCTCCAGCATCTCTTGAACTTTGTCTTTCTTTTGCTGCTCTGAGAGTTCTTTTAGTCCAAAGCCAACGTTCTGGTTGACCGTCAAGTGCGGGAACAGAGCGTAGTCTTGGAAAATCATACCGATATTTCGTTGCTCCGGTGGCAACCAATTATCGCCATCATCGATGGTTTGACAGTTTAAACTCATTACGCCACTACTCAATGGAAGCAGGCCAGCAATCGCCTTCAGTAAGGTGGTTTTCCCGCAACCACTTGCACCAAGAAGACAAACAATTTCACCATGCTCAACTTCTAACGAGAGCGCTTCCAAGATGGTTTGCGACTCATACTTACAAGTCAGATCTTTAATTGATAATGCACAACTCATTAGTGTTTCTGCTCCAAAGAACGGTTTACGATGATCAGAGGAATTAAACCTACTAACACCAGTAATACAGCAGGCATCGCCGCCAATTCGAGGTGCTCATCTGAGGCATAGTTATAAACATAGGTCGCTAATGTTTCGAAGTTGAAAGGACGCAGCAGCAATGCCGCATTTAGCTCTTTCATTGATTCGATAAACACCAGTAAACCGGCGATCAGCGCGCCGCGTTTAATCAAAGGTAAATGAACACGACGTAACATCTGGTTGGTATTGCAACCCATGGTTTTAGAAGCCATATCCAATGAAGGAGATACTTTACTCAAGCTACTTTCAATACTGCCAATCGCCACTGCAGAAAAACGCACCACCATTGCAAAGATAAGCGCAAACATGGAACCAGAGAAAATCAGCCCCGGACGTCCCCACTCCATCACTTTGGCAATATCATTGACTAAGTGATCCATGAACAACACAGGCACCATCACACCAATCGCCAACACAGTGCCTGGAACAGCATAGCCCATCGAAGCAATACGCATGTAAGCCTGATTTTTCTTACTCGGGCTGACACGTTGATTAAAGTTCACAATCATCGCAATGATAACGCCAATAATCGCCGCGATTACTGACACATAAAGACTGTTAACAGCATACTCTCTGAATTCAGGCGTCCAACTTTGTGCAAAGTATTTGTAGGCATAGATCATCAACTGACCCAGAGGGAATAAGAATGCAACGCACACTAATCCCCAGCACCAAAACAGTGCCAACCACTTCTTCCAACCGGATAGGTCGTAACGAAAGTCTTCACGACTGCTGAATTGATTCTGGAACAGTTTCTGTTTACGACGACTGTAGCGCTCTGAACTCAACAGCAAGATCACGATAACTAGCATAATTGCCGATATTTTCGCAGCAGCCGTTAAACTTGAATAACCTAACCAGGTATCGTAAACCGCTGTCGTTAAAGTGTTGACTGCAAAGTAACTCACGGTACCAAAATCACCGATAGTTTCCATCGCAACAAGCGATAGACCTACCGCCATTGATGGGCGAACAAGTGGCAACGAGATACGACGAAAGCTTTCCCAAGGTGAGCATTTTAGCAACCGAGCGGATTGCAGTAAGGAGACGTTTTGCTCCATAAATGCGGCGCGGCACAGCAAGTAAACATAAGGATAGAGAACGAGAGACAGAACAATAATAGCACCAGATAAGGTTCTAATATCCGGGAACCAATACTCACCGGGTCCCCACCCAGTAAGATCTCGCAGTAGAACTTGAACAGGCCCAGCAAAGTCGAACCAATCGGTGAATATATACCCAACAATATAGCCTGGCATTGCTAATGGCAGTACTAGCGCCCATTGCAAAACCCGCTCTCCCGGAACACGGCACATTGCCATAATCCAAGCAGACGGAATACCAAAAACCAAAGACAGGAATAAGGTTCCCATGACTAAAACCACCGTATTGTAAGCATAGGTGGGCATTACTGTGGACATCAGATGAGAAAATAGCTCATCTGTTTCTCCAACAGCCGTCGTAAAAATCGCTAAGATCGGTAAAACCAGTAATACAGCAATAATGCCGCTACTGGTGTTCCATAAATAATTCTTTTCTTTCATCGCCTAACTACAAAGAGGCTTAATGAAACACAAATGCATTTGCAAATACATCTCATGTCCTTTTAATGGTGGGGTTATTTATACCCATATACTGTAATGACTTCAAGGTGAGATGCTAATAACTCAAGGGATCGACGGCGAGCTTTGTATCAAAAAGTGATTTTCCAAAACAAACAACCCCAAGTGACCGAAATGGCGACTTGAGGTTGTCATTTTACTTGGGCCGAAGCCTACAGTAATAAATTAAAGATCGAACTTAACTTCGTCTAATAGTTTAATTGCTGCTGCGTGGTGGTCAGCAATTTGGTCTAGAGAAATTGTATCTGCTTTGAATTCACCCCATGAAGCAACAAGCTCAGAAGGTTTAACATCAGCTTTCACTGGGTATTCATAGTTCACTTCTGCATACATGCTTTGTGCTGTGTTACCCGATAGGAATTCCATTAGCTTAACGGCATTCTCTTCGTTTGGAGAGTATTTAGCCATTGCCATACCAGAGATATTCACGTGAGTACCCGTTGTCTCTTGGTTAGGGAAGTTAATGTAAACAGCGTCAGCCCAAACTTTTTGCTCTTTATCGTTAACCATCTTGCCTAGGTAGTAGCTGTTACCAAGAGCAACATCACATAGGCCTTCTTTAATCGCTTTAACTTGTGCGCGATCGTTACCTTGAGGCTTGCGTGCTAGGTTAGCTTTTACGCCTTCTAGCCACTCTTTCGTTTCAGCTTCACCTTTGTGAGCAATCATCGAAGATACTAGAGAAACATTGTATGGGTGCTTACCGCTACGCGTACAGATCTTACCTTTAAATTCAGGCTTAGTTAGATCTTCGTAAGTAAACTCCTCACCTAGACGACCAACACGGTCACGAGAAGAGTAAACGCTACGTGTACGTGTTGTTAGAGCGAACCACTCATTGTTTGTATCTTGGTATTGAGCAGGAATATTCTTTTCAAGAACTTCGCTTTCAACAGACTGAACTAAACCTTGTTTAGTTAGCTCAGATAGACGACTGATGTCTACAGTTAACACTACGTCTGCAGGGCTGTATTCGCCTTCTTGAGCTAACTTTTCTGCTAAACCTTTTTTAGCAAACTTAACGTTTACTTTAATGCCAGTCTCTTTTGTGAATTCCTTGAACATTGGTTCAACTAGGAAAGGTTGACGGTAAGAGTATACGTTTACTTCTTCCGCAGCCATTGCTGTCGGGGCAATTACACCACACGCTAGAGCTGAAAGTGTTAGCAGTTTCTTCATTGTAAAATCCTTTATATCGAAATGATAATGTCTATCAGTTGGGTTATTATATTCATCATTAACATTATTACAATGACGACCAACAAAAAATCCATCTACTCAGACCATTCAAACTCTCACTTTTGTAACAAACCATTTCAACTTTGTGTCTTGTCGTTCCTCTTAAACAATGAGCCTAACTTCAACGTTCGTGTTTATATATTGTGCAACCGTAAATACAACAAAGCCCCGCAACAAGAGTTGCGGGGCTTTCTTTGTCCAACCTAACCCATTCAGATTAGGCGACGACTGTTGATTATTTTACTGATACAAACTCAGGGTAAGCGCCGACACCACAATCGTGCATGTCCATACCTTCAAGTTCTTCATCTTCCGTTACTCGGATACCGATTGTTGCTTTAAGCACCGCCCATACTGCTAGGCTAGCACCGAATACCCATGCAAAGATGACTGCTGCACCCATTAGCTGAGCACCAAACGTTGCATCAGCGTTGCTTAGTGGCACAGCCATTAGACCGAAGAAACCACATACACCGTGTACAGAGATAGCACCTACTGGATCATCAATCTTAGCTTTGTCTAGAGCGATGATGCTGAATACAACCAATGCACCAGATACCGAACCAATCGCTACAGCAAATAGAGGTGATGGTGATAGAGGGTCTGCAGTGATTGCTACTAGGCCAGCTAACGCGCCGTTAAGAATCATTGTTAGGTCTGCTTTACCCCAAGTTGTTTTACATACTAGTAGTGCTGCAATTGCGCCTGCTGCTGCTGCTGCGTTGGTGTTAAGGAAGATTTGACCTACTGCTGTTGCGTTCTCAAAATCCGAAACCATCAGTTGAGAACCGCCGTTGAAACCGAACCAACCGAACCAAAGGATAAATGTACCTAGCGTTGCAAGTGGCATGTTTGAACCAGGAATCGGGTAGATTTCACCGTTCTTACCGTATTTACCTTTACGAGCACCGAGTAGTAGAACACCAGCTAACGCTGCTGCTGCACCAGCCATGTGTACGATACCTGAACCTGCGAAGTCACTGAAACCCGCTTCTGATAGGAAACCACCGCCCCAAGTCCAATAACCTTCAACAGGGTAAATGAACGCTGTTAGTACTACAGAGAAGATTAGGAATGACCAAAGCTTCATACGCTCAGCAACCGCACCAGATACTACAGACATTGCTGTTGCAACGAATACTACCTGGAAGAAGAAGTCTGATTCTAGAGAGTGATCTGCGCCTTCACCTTGTGTACCAATTAGAGTACCAAATGATGGCAACCAACCGCCTTCACCGTTGTCGACATACATGATGTTGTAACCAACCACTAAGAAAGCAGTACAAGCAATTGCGTACAAACAGATGTTCTTAGTTAAAATTTCTGTGGTGTTCTTTGAACGAACTAGGCCAGCTTCTAACATCGCGAAGCCTGCTGCCATCCACATTACCAACGCACCTGAAATGAGGAAGAAAAAAGTGTCTAGTGCGTAACGTAGTTCCGTTACTGTTGTTGTAAGTTCCATATTAAAGTCTCCAGTCCTTGTAATTCTTTAAAGTGCTTCAGCATCCATTTCACCAGTACGAATTCGTACGGCTTGGCTTAGGTCATACACAAAAATTTTGCCGTCGCCGATTTTTCCGGTGTGTGCCGCTTGGCTAATCGCTTCAACAACTCGGTCAACATTCTCAGCTTGGGTAGCAATCTCTAGCTTCACCTTTGGTAGGAAATCCACTTGGTACTCTGCACCACGATACAATTCAGTATGTCCCTTCTGACGACCAAAGCCTTTCACTTCAGAAACAGTCATACCTTCAATACCCACATCAGAGAGCGCTTCGCGTACATCGTCTAATTTGAATGGCTTAACAATGGCATTTATTAATTTCATATTCGTTCCTTAAATTCTTACTTAATCCGTTAATTCTCTTATTACAATCCAAGTAGCGTGCCAAAAAGTTAAGTGGTTGATTTTAAATAAGATGAAGATAATAAGGTCGTAATAACGAAAAAGGCTGCACCAACATGGTGCAGCCTTTTCACTATCTTAATGCGCGATGCTCTTATTGCTCCAGTTTTGGGCAACGGAGCCTTCAAAGCTCTGAATGACTAACAAATAGGTCTTAGGACTAGTAACCTAAAAAATCCATCCAGCGTTCGATGAGCAGTTCGAAATCGTCGATTCCACAGCTTGCTTGGCTTTCACAGTTATAGAAGTCGAACTCACTGCCCTCTTCCATCTCTTGCTCATGCGCTAACACGTTTTCTTGAATCGTTACTTCGTCTTCATTAATCGCAAGGCTAATCTCTTTGCCAAGCAACGTCACTTCATTGCTCAAGTCCTGTCGAGATTGCTCAATCAACGCCATCACATGATCTAATTTTTGCTTATCTTTACCGATCTCTTCTTGAAGCCAACGGCCAACAATCTCATGGCCCATGCTGCATTTCACATAGTATTCACCCATTAGAGTGTTTCTAGTAAATTCAAACTCCATAACTCAACCTATACTGCATTAATACTCAAGCGATACTATTTCTGAGTATACCATTGTCTTGTCAGAAACGAGTGTATTGACGAATTTATCGTTACGATCCAACCTACACAGTCAATGAAGAGGAGGGCTCTATGCAGTTGAACGAAATGATTGCCAAACAAATTGTCGAACGAACCATGAAGATCATCCCACACTCGATTAATGTGATGGATAATAAAGGTCGCATTATTGGATCCAGTGATCCTACTCGCTTATACCAAAAACATGAAGGAGCGGTACTTGCCATCACCGAATCACGAGTCGTTAATATTGACGAAGCCACTGCCGAACACCTAAAAGGGGTTAAGCCTGGAGTTAATTTACCGATTCTATTTCAGGATAATGTCATTGGGGCGATTGGGGTTTCTGGGACACTGCAGCAAGTTCATCATTTTGGTGAGCTGGTGAAGATGACCGCTGAGCTTATTGTTGAACAAGCTGTACTTATGTCTCAAGTAGAATGGAATAAGAGGCATCGTGAAGAATTGGTATTGCAATTAATCCGAGGTAGCACGCTTAATGACATGCAACTGCAATCCATCGCACAGCGTCTGGATCTCGACCTTGCACAACCGCGGATTGCCGCCATCGTCAAGGTGTTACCGATAGGAGACACTGCGCCTTCATTGGAAAACTTACAGCAATTAGTACATTTACTTGAATATCCCGAGCGCGATAATTTAGTCGGTATCTTGTCTGTTTCACAAAACGAAGTGGTGGTACTCAAGCCTATAACCCTGATAGGGAACAGCTGGTCCAAGGATGCAGAAGCCAAGCGCGTGAAATTGCTACTCAAAAGAATAAAGAAAGAAGCTAAGTTTCAAATCAAGATTGCGCTTGGGGATTACTTTACCGGACTTTCTGGTTTAGCACGCTCATATGATACCGCTGAGCTCACTATGCGCAGTGTCGGTAACCGCCCCGGAGACATGTTTTTCTATCAAGACTATCGACTGCCGGCCATTATGAGTAGCCTGTTACAAGATCCATGGATTCGTGAGCAACTGGAGCAGTCTTACCTACATCTTCAACAACAGGACAGTAAAGGGATACTGATCAAAACTTTGAAGACATATTTAAAGCAGAACTGTGATTCAGCTCTCACCTGTAACGAACTACATATCCATCGCAATACGCTACGCTATCGAACAGACAAGATAAACCAAATAACATCATTAAATATCAACAATATAGACGATCTATTTCAACTCTACATTGCAATAAATCTATTCCACTGGTCGAGCTAAAAAATGTGCAACTGCACAATTTAAAAGGACCGATTTGAGCACTTATTTGTAGAGAATGACAAAGACTTACCAACCCTATATCTTTATATTTGCCGAAAATGACACATCGTTATCTGGGAAATAGAACATGATTGAAGTTTCAACTCTTGGCGCACTTTCAGCATTGATTGTTGCTATCGCGCTCATTCTTAAAAAAGTGCCACCCACCTACGGCATGATCATCGGTGCTTTGGTTGGCGGCGTGGTTGGCGGCGTTTCTCTCACCGAAACCGTTGAGTTAATGATAGGTGGTGCCCAAGGGATCGTCACTTCAGTGATGCGAATTCTCGCCGCTGGTGTGTTGGCCGGCGTACTAATTGAATCAGGGGCGGCTACCTCGATTGCAGAATCCATCATCAAAAAAGTAGGCGAAACTCGCGCCTTACTTGCTCTTGCCATTGCGACCATGATTTTAACCGCTGTTGGCGTTTTCGTTGATGTGGCCGTTATCACGGTTTCTCCTATTGCACTGGCTATTGCTCGCCGCGCAGACCTTTCTAAAACCGCGATCCTTTTGGCGATGGTGGGCGGCGGTAAAGCAGGTAATGTCATGTCGCCTAACCCAAATGCCATTGCGGCGGCTGATGCGTTCAATGTTCCGTTAACCTCTGTGATGGCTGCAGGCGTGATTCCGGGTCTATTTGGGCTGCTTTTCGCCTACTTCTTGGCAAAGCGCCTCGTCAATAAAGGTTCAAAAGTAGCGGAAAGTGAAGTGGTCAAAGCGGATCAAAGTTCACTGCCAAGCTTTTCTTCTTCAATCGTTGCACCGTTAGTGGCTATTGCCCTACTCGCGCTGCGACCACTCGCTGATATCAATGTTGATCCTCTAATTGCATTACCCTTGGGTGGATTGCTGGGTGCACTGGCTATGGGTCGCTTCAAACAAGCCAATAGCTTTGCGGTTTCAGGCTTGTCACGTATGGCACCGGTTGCTGTAATGCTACTGGGCACAGGAACCATTGCAGGCATCATTGCTAACTCAGGACTAAAAGCTGATCTGATTGAAGTGCTGACGATGTCTGGGCTGCCTTCTTACTTACTTGCTCCGTTTTCTGGCGCACTGATGGCACTATCAACCGCATCGACAACTGCCGGAACAGTAGTGGCATCGAATGTATTTGCCAGCACCATTCTTGAGCTAGGTGTTCCAGCTCTCGCAGGCGCAGCAATGATCCACTCTGGTGCGACAGTACTTGACCATATGCCACATGGTAGCTTCTTCCATGCCACGGGTGGTGCGGTACATATGAGTATTCATGAACGTCTAAAACTCATCCCTTATGAGTCAGCGGTCGGTCTTGTTATCGCCTTCGTCTCAGTAATGATCTTCGGTGTATTTGGTCTGTTTGTTTAAGTTTAAAGGTATCAAAATGAAAATTGTAATTGCTCCTGACTCATATAAAGAAAGCCTATCAGCAATGGGCGTTGCTCAAGCGATTGAAGATGGCTTTAAACAGCTAATACCAAACGCCGAATACGTAAAATTACCAATGGCTGATGGTGGTGAAGGCACAGTACAATCTCTGGTGGATGCGACCAATGGCTCTATCATCCAACATCCAGTGATTGGTCCATTAGGTGAAATTGTCGAAGGCTTCTACGGTATGTTCGGTGACGGTAAAACTGCCATTATTGAAATGGCGGCCGCTTCCGGCCTAGATTTAGTCTCTCCAGAACAACGTAATCCACTAAAAACCACTACCTATGGTACGGGTGAGTTGATCAAAGCCGTATTAGATAAAGGTGTTGAGCATATTATTATTGGCATTGGTGGTAGTGCGACCAATGATGGTGGCTTAGGAATGGCTCAAGCGCTAGGCATTCGTATGCTAGATGCAGAGGGTCACGAGCTGGTGTTTGGTGGTGGTGAACTGTCAAAACTGACAACCATTGATCTCACCAACCTCGACCCACGCCTACAAAACGTACGCTTAGAGGTCGCTTGTGATGTCGATAATCCATTATGCGGACCAAAAGGGGCATCACAGGTATTCGGTCCGCAAAAAGGCGCAACACCAGAAATGGTTGAGCTGTTAGATGCTAACCTTGCTCATTATGCCAGTATCATGAAAAACCAGTTAGGCGTCGATGTCATTGATCTCCCTGGTGCTGGCGCGGCAGGCGGTCTAGGCGCGGCACTTGTTGGCCTGTTAAATGCGGAGCTTCGCCCTGGTATTAACATCGTAATGGACGCCGTCAATTTAGATGAAATAGTCTCAGATGCTGATCTTGTGATTACAGGAGAGGGGCGCATTGATAGCCAAACCATTCATGGCAAAACACCGATTGGTGTCGCTCGCACAGCCAAAAAACATAAACTGCCTGTCATCGGTATTGCCGGCTGTCTAGCCAGTGATTGTGGTGTGGTTCATGAGCATGGTATCGACGCGGTATTTGCGGTAGTGAACCGTTCAGTAGACTTGCCGACAGCTTTGGCTGAAGCGGCTGAAAATATTGAACTTACTGCTCGCAATGTTGCAGCAATGTATACGATTAAGCACTAATCGAGCTCTCTGTAAGCTAAAAGCAATTTTCGCTGTATGCTAAAAGCAATTAAGGCCGCTATTCACAGCGGCCTTAATTATATTTACAACAAAATCAGACGTTACGCAGGCTCTTGGAAGATAACCGTGTCTGCTTTTTCCGTGTACTGACCCATTTTATGGAAGTTCAGGTAACGGTATGTATCAGCAGCGGTTGCATTAATCTTCTCAGCGTACTCTAAGTACTCTTCTTTCGTTGGGATGCGACCTAGAATCGCGCCAACAGCAGAAAGCTCAGCAGAAGCCAGATAAACGTTCGCGCCATTACCTAAGCGGTTCGGGAAGTTACGCGTTGACGTCGACATAACCGTCGAAGCATCAGCAACACGAGCTTGGTTACCCATACATAGTGAACAGCCAGGAGTTTCGATACGTACCCCAGCACGACCGAAGATGCCGTAGTAGCCTTCTTCTGTCAGTTGGTCTTTATCCATCTTCGTTGGCGGAGCCACCCATAGGCGAGTATTTAGCGAGCCGTTAAACTCTTCTAGCATCTTACCTGCAGCACGGAAGTGACCGATGTTGGTCATACAAGAACCGATGAACACTTCTTGAATCTCAGTACCTTGAACGTCCGAAAGAAGACGAGCATCATCTGGATCGTTTGGTGCACATAGGATTGGTTGATCGATGTCAGCAAGATCAATCTCGATAACGTGCGCGTATTCCGCATCTGAATCAGCAGATAGCAACTCAGGGTTCTCTAGCCACTCTTCCATTGCTGTAATACGACGCTCAATCGTACGAACATCACCGTAACCTTCAGCGATCATCCACTTCAGCATCACGATGTTCGAGTTCAAGTACTCAGAGATAGACTCTTCAGAAAGCTTAACGGTACAACCTGCAGCAGAACGCTCAGCAGATGCATCAGAAAGCTCAAATGCTTGCTCAACAGATAAGTGCTCAACACCTTCAATTTCTAGTACACGACCAGAGAATTCGTTGATCTTACCGGCTTTCTCTACCGTTAGTAGGCCTTGCTTGATGCCGTAAAGAGGAATGGCATGTACTAGGTCACGTAGCGTGATACCCGGTTGCATTTCACCTTTAAAGCGAACCAAGATAGATTCAGGCATATCAAGAGGCATAACGCCTGTTGCTGCAGCAAATGCTACCAAGCCAGAACCCGCAGGGAATGAAATACCTAGAGGGAAACGAGTATGCGAGTCACCACCTGTACCTACAGTATCAGGAAGAAGCATACGGTTTAGCCATGAGTGGATAACGCCATCACCCGGACGAAGTGAAACACCCGCACGATTCATGATGAAATCAGGTAGCGTATGGTGAGTGTTTACATCGACTGGTTTAGGGTATGCCGATGTGTGACAGAAAGACTGCATTACAAGGTCTGCAGAGAAACCAAGACACGCCAGATCTTTAAGCTCATCACGAGTCATAGGACCGGTCGTATCTTGAGAACCGACTGTCGTCATTTTAGGTTCACAGTACTGACCAGCACGAACACCTTCAACGCCACATGCTTTACCAACCATCTTCTGAGCTAGCGTGTAGCCTTTATCAGATGCAGATGGATCGATTGGTTTAGCAAACAGATCCGTTTCAGCTAGACCTAGAGCGTCACGAGCGCGACTTGTTAAACCACGACCGATGATCAGTGGAATACGGCCACCAGCACGCACTTCATCAAGAAGTACTTTGCTTAGCTCAAAGTTTGAAATCACAGAACCGTTCTTGTGAACAACACCTTCGTACGGGTAGATATCAATGATATCGCCCATGTTCATGTCTTGTACGTTCAGTTCAATGGGTAGTGCGCCTGAATCTTCCATTGTGTTGTAGAAGATTGGTGCAATTTTACCACCAAGACAAACACCGCCAGTACGCTTGTTTGGTACGAATGGGATATCTTCACCCATGAACCAAAGTACTGAGTTTGTTGCCGATTTACGTGAAGAACCTGTACCAACAACATCACCAACGTAAGCCAGTGGAATGCCATCTTTTTGCATTTCTTCAATTTGTTTGATTGGACCAACGCTACCCTGTTCATCAGGAGTAATGCCATCACGTTCCATCTTCAGCATCGCTTTCGCGTGTACTGGGATGTCAGGACGTGACCATGCATCAGGCGCTGGAGATAGGTCATCGGTGTTCGTTTCACCAGTGACTTTAAATACTTTTACTGTGATTTTTTCTGCTACTTTATCTTTCGCTGTAAACCATTCAGCATCAGCCCAAGATTGAAGTACTTGTTGTGCAGCAGCATTGCCAGCTTTCGCTTTCTCTTCTACGTCATAGAACGCATCGAACATCAGTAGAGTATGAGATAGCGCTTTAACAGCGATTGGAGCAAGCTCAGCATCGTCTAGTAGAGATACTAGAGATTCGATGTTGTAACCGCCTTGCATGGTACCAAGCAGTTCTGCAGCTTTTGCTTTGCTTACTAGTGGCGAAGCTACTTCACCTTTAGTGATAGCCGTAAGGAAGCCAGCTTTTACGTAAGCAGCTTCATCTACACCCGGTGGAATGCGATTTTCTAGTAGGTCAAGAATGATTTCTTCTTCACCTTGAGGTGGATTCTTCAGAAGTTCAACTAGGCCAGCTACCTGCTCAGCATCTAGTGGTTTTGGAACAACTCCTTCGGCAGCACGTTCTTCGACGTGTTTACGGTAGGCTTCAAGCACGACTTTTTTCCTCTCATTGCGGTTCACTTCTTCCCTTCATAATTGTTAGTAAAATAAAGAAGTGAACATCCTTGGAAACTTGGCTCTCCATTGCCATTTTTGTCATTCAATTTGTATTGATGAGCGGCGTCATAGAGGCCAAACTGTGGGCGGTAGAATAGCAAATTTAACGTTAAATTAAAATCTTATCATTTTGACCAACATAGCAAGTTAAGACGAAAGTCCCACTATTTTTGCCTAATTACGCACTTAAATGGCGACTCTGCGCATGATTATTTGTAGGACGTACCTACAATCAGATACACCGAATCGAAATTATCTTCGGTTCGGCCATAAGCTAAAATGATCGGCCCGATTGGTGAATCGACACCTGCGAAAACAGAACCCGCGGTGTACATTGGCGCTTCATCAATACTCAAATCATTGTTCGACCAAACACCACCATGCTCAATGGATGCACCCACGTAGAATGGTGATTCAAAGAGGCCGAAGTCATTTTCAAACCACTTATAACGATAAGTAAGACTGGTATAAGCCAAGTTCTGACCAATCATACTGTTCCTTGGAATACCTGACAGGTTTAAGAAGCCACCAAGCTCTTTGGGATCAATAGGGAAAATCGAATTTTTGCTCGCTACAATACCGTAATCCAGCTTTGCGACTAAAGTATGCTTCTCAATACTCTTTGCTGCCATGAAATTGGCCGAAAACTCATAAACCGTATCACTCTCAGACGTTAAATCCGATTCACCAAGAGAGCTGTCATTATCAAAATCATCATGAGAAACGAGGTACTCTAAATCGACAAAGTAACCCTTGGTCGGTAAGCTGAAATTATCCAAAGTATCCAGTCGGTAACCCATGAAGCCACCAATACGCTTGTAGCCACCACTGCCCAATGAAGGTAACGAAGAAACCTCAACATCCCCATCGGTATAACGAACACCAAATGTCAGCTCCTGCCACAAGGTTGGTTGATAGCCTAATGCCAATTCACCGACATATTCACTATACGTCATAGGGAGATAATCTTTCGTTACGTCCAGTGTCGGTTCTTCAATATCATCAATATCTGCGGGTAGGTTTCTGTTCTCTTTGCTGTAAACAACCGATGCCGAAGTAAACAGCTTTTGACTCGAAAAGAATGGCGAGTAAAGTTCCGCTTCAATTCGCTTGTCCGTTCCCATCTCGATATTGGTTCTTAGCTCTGCACCATGCTTATTAATATCAGTAAAGTTGGCTGAGACACCGAGCGAGTATTGGCTTGTAGTAGAGAAATCATCTTCAAGAAAGAATCGAAAGTTGAGGTAGTTTGGCCCCCAAGATTTTTCGTTCACATCGACCAGCAGTTGCTCCTCGCCATCTACCGTGTCAAATTCATAAGTCACCAACTCGAATCTATCTAGCGCATAGAGGTCTTGTACTTTAGATTCAATTTCACTGGTCTTCAGAATCTCACCTGAATCAAGGTTTAAACGGTTTTCGATCAGCTTATCGGAATAGTGGGTATTGTTATTGATAACAACTCGGTCAACGACGGTCTTATCGCCGTGTTTTAGCTGTCTGCGCGCTTTTTGTTTGTCCTCGATATAATGCTGATAATCGGCATTTGAGAGCGATAGCTTAGAAAGTTCATCAGTATGCTGCTTAGCAGCTTCATAGCCCGCGAGGAAAGCCGATGGCATTTTATCAAATTCTGTCGTCTCCATTTCCCCAACATCTGGGCGCAGGAAGACATCATCGTCTGTTAAAGTTTCAGCTTGCTCTTGGGTGCTGCGTTGAACAAGATAATTAGAGAGTTGGTCAGCTGCGGCTAGAAAATTCGTGAAATCATCTTTGCCTTTGTAGTTGGTACTGATATCCACCGCAATGACGATGTCTGCACCCATCGCTCTGGCTACGTCGACGGGCATGTTATTGGTGACACCACCATCAACCAGCATTCGACCATCGAGGTCATAAGGGGGAAGCGCGCCGGGAACTGACATACTCGCCATCATGGCATCAACAAGGTGGCCATGATCGATGACCACCTCTTCAAGTTCGATAATGTCAGTTGCGACTGAACGGTATGGGATAGCAAGATGGTCGAAAGAATCGAATGAGGATAGATTACCCGTGGTCTCACGCAGAATACGCAACATATTCTGGCCTTGCACCACCCCTTTCCTTGCTTTGATTTCGCCCCAACCTAAGCCGAGATCGGTGTTCAGTTGGTAGCGGTCTTCATATTCTTTGTCACGTACACGGCGATCACTACGGTTAACGCGATCACGATAACCGCGATTCCAATCAACCGTATAAATAAAGCTCTCGATCTCGTCTGCGCTCATCCCTGTCGCATAAAGACCACCAACGTATGAGCCCATACTGGTACCGGTAATGTAATCAACCGGGATTTGCATCTCTTCTAGAGCTTTAAGCACACCAATGTGAGCTGCACCTTTTGCCCCACCACCAGCAAGAACGACAGCAACGGTTGGCCTTTTATGAGCTTGTTCAGCCTGCTGAGATTGATCAATCTGTGTCGCGGTGGATGCAAACAGCTGAAAACTGATCACAGTACCGACAACACCTAAGCCACTCACTAACCAACGAGAAATCATTATGTTAACTGTCCTTGTCATTCTTTCTTGTTACGACTTTACCACTGAAAAAGCTTCTTTAGCCACTGTTTTGGTTGACTTTCACAGCCCTTTTTAATGTTTCCACCCTCATCCCAAAGTGGCAGTTTAACTGCACCATCACAATCAAACTCTAAAGCCCCTTCAGAAGTTCGAGTAAAGTTAGCGGTGACAATTCCTGTCGGCCAAGGCAGTAATAACTGCTCGGGTGTTCTCTGTTTGAGATAATCGGCATAAACACGTAACGCACCACTCGAACCAGTAAGCTTAGTCGGCTTATTATCATCACGTCCTAGCCAGATGGTCGTCACTTCACGGCCATCTACGCCCACGAACCAACTGTCTCGGCTGTCATTACTAGTGCCAGTTTTACCAGCTAATCCTGCCCATGCAAACTGACCTTGTAGGAAACGGCCCGTGCCTTCCGACACGCCACGTTTCATTGCATAGGTTGTAAGCCAAGCGGCTTGCTGGTCAACGCTTTGTGATACACGAGGGATCGACTGATACAGAACCTCGCCATCGTTATCAACAACTGAGCGAAGCGCAGACAAAGGTGCTATACGCCCAGAATTGGTAATGGTTTGATACATCTGCGCAACTTGGAACGGAGTCAGTGAGAACGAACCCAAAAACATCGACGGCACTGGGCGAATCTCATTTTTATCGACCCCCAGTTTTCCAATCGTATCCGAGACACTATCAATGCCTAATTGCATGCCTAAACGAACAGTAGGTACGTTGTAAGACTTAGAAAGCGCCACATACAAAGGCACATCGCCACGGAACTTACGATCGAAGTTTCTCGGGCTCCACACGCTACCTTTGCTGCCTTTCAAGCTCAGTGGCGTGTCTTTCAATGTTGTCGCCAACGTGTACTTCTGAGGCTGCTCTAGTGCGGTTAAGTAAATTGCAGGCTTGACCAAAGAACCAATTGGGCGACTCGCGTTCAAGGCACGGTTAAAGCCATCGTAGCCAGTACGCTTACCACCGACCATCGCCCGGATTTCACCGGTATTTCTATCCACGGCAATAGCTGCTGCTTCCAGCTTATTACCTGCGGTTTTCGATAAATCAGGCACCTTACGAGCAATCGACTTCTCTAACTTGTCTTGAGATACCGGATCCAGAGAGGTAAAGACTCGAATCCCTTTTTTCGCCTCAAATCGATCGCCGACATACTTCTTAAGCTCAATGTTTACTTGTTGGAAATAAGCGGGCTGACGGCTAGCAATGCGTGGGTTGTCTTGAATATCCAAATCACGACTCGCCGCCTCTTCGTATTGTCGCGGAGTTAAGATGTCTTGTTGCATCAATAAGCGAAGAACCAGATCGCGTCGAGTCTTAGCACGCTCAGGATAGCGAACCGGATTGTAATACGACGGTCCTTTCACCATACCCACCAGCAGTGCTAGCTGATCGATGCGCAGCTCTTGAATAGGTTGACCAAAATACAAACGAGACGCTAAACCGAAGCCATGAATCGCTTGCCCACCATTCTGTCCAAGATAAACCTCATTTAAGTAAGCCTCTAGGATACGGTCTTTGCTGTAACGATGGTCTAAGATAAGTGCAATGTAGGCTTCACGAACCTTACGCCACAATGTACGTTCACTGGACAGGAACAGGTTTTTTGCCAACTGTTGTGTCAGCGTACTACCACCTTGTACCGTTCGCCCAGCTTTGACGTTAACGACCATTGCACGAGCGATGGCCAGTGGCGACACACCATCGTGTTGATAGAAGTTTCGGTCTTCGGTTGCCAGTAAGGCATCAACCATCACTTCTGGGAACTGATTGCGTTTTAAGAACAGGCGCTGCTCATCGTTACTTTTCTCAAGCATGCCAAGCATTTTCGGTTCAACACGCAGGTAGCCCATGTCGCCTTTCTTCTCCAGCGACTGAATGCGAGTTAATTCGTTACCATTGAAGTGCAGCATCACATGACGATCCGCTTCCGGTCCATCAACAAACTCGAACGGACGACGAATCATTTCAATCTTGGTCGAAGAAGAAGAGTATTCGCCTGGGTGACGAGGCGCGTTCACCTTACGGTAATTAAGTACATCGAGCTCATTCTTAACCTGAACCAAACTCACCGGAGTTCCCGGAGACAGGTCTAGCACTCGCGCATAAACCACGGTTGGCAAATCAAACAGCTGACCTTCAAAGCGCTGTTTGACCACAGAATCAAGATAAATACCGACGAACAACAGCAATGCCGCAAGCGCTAAGCCCGCTTTCCAAGAAATGCCCCATAGGATCTTCAACCAACCTCTTTTGCCAGATTTCTTAGCCTTAGGTTTGGTCTTTTTCGCAGCCGCTCTTGGTTTTCTTGGCTTGGCTTTGGTCGCTGGTGACTTCTTTGCTGGCGCTTTTTTAGGTGGTGCCTTTTTTGGCGTTAACATTTTGGTCATCATCGATTCAACTGTCGTTTGGTTTTAGTGGTTGCTACATGGTTAGCAGGGTCATCCGGCCAAGGATGTTTTGGGTAACGGCCCTTCATCTCTTTTTGTACTTCTTTGTACGCGCCAGCCCAAAAGCCAGCTAAATCTTGAGTAATTTGTAGTGGTCGCTGTGCTGGAGAAAGGAGCTCAAGCACTACTTTTTTACGCCCTTGAGCGATCAATGGCGAGTCTTGTTCGCCAAAGACTTCCTGCATTCGCACTGAGATCACTGGTTCAGATTGATATTGATAACGAATGGCCTTCTTGCTGCCTGTTGGCATCAGATAGTGCGTTGGCAACCATTGGTCGATTTCTTGATTCAAAGGCCAACCAAGATAAGCCGACAATGCTTGCTCAATCGAAACACTAGACAGTCCTTTTGCCGACTTAATGCCATTCAGATAGGGAGATAGCCACTCATCAAGGTGTTCAATCAAACTCGCATCGTCCATCGCTGGCCAATCATGCTCAGGCATCCAAAGCTCTGCACTGCGTACACGCTCAACCAACTGCTTAGCCGAAGCTGTCCAATTTAAGCGATCCAACCCACATCGAGCGACATAATTGAGCAGCGCTTGGCTCGCCTGATTCGCATCGGGATCAGGTAAAGCTTTGGTGCTGATAATCAACTTGCCCAGAGATACACGCTGCTCAGCAACTAAACGGCCACGTTTCTCATCCCAATCGGCGTAATCGGAACGCACAAACAGTTTTGGAAATTCAGCTTCTAACTGTGCGATATCAACCGCGGTGGCTAAGAAAATCTGACTGGCTCGCCCTGTGCTGCGCATCAAATCAATCACTACGATATAGTTATTGTTCGCCAGTGGATCATCATCACGAACCTCAGCACCGTGGCCATTCGCCAAAAGGAAAGCACTGCTGGTCGCGCTTCTCACTTGTGCAATCCGATCTGGGAAGGCAAAACAAAGCACTAATGGTAGCAATGATTCGTCAGCTTGTGACAAATCTAAGTGATGATTGAGTTTGCTCGCGAGACTTTTCGCTCGCTGCATCACAACGCTATTTTTGGAATGTTTTCTTTGCTTAAGTCGATGCAAAGAGTGTTGAATATCCGTCACATTGCGCTCCGGCTCTTCCAGCAAAGCAGCAGCAACAATCGCGACATTCAACAGAGCAGGACTACCTTGCTGCGCTTTAACCAACATGCTGGCAATACGAGGCTCTAGACCTAAACGTTGGACCTGTTTTCCTAATGCCGTAAATTGACCATTATCGTCTAACAATTCAAGAGTCTGTAAGAGTTGCTTGGCTTGCCCGATAGAAGCTTTGGGTGGAACGTCTAACCATTGCAGTTCATCAGCACTCGCAGCGCCCCATTGCGTCAATTCAGACACCAGCGAAGACAAATCAGAATGAAGAATTTCAGGTTCTGGTATAGCTGGTTGCTGCATCAGCTGCGTTTCGCTGTACAAACGAACGCACAAGCCCTCTTCAATTCGTCCCGCACGGCCCGCTCGTTGTTCAGCTGAAGATTGCGAGATTTTCACTTGCTCAAGCTTAGTAATACCGGTTTTCAGATCGAACTTCGCCACACGTTCAAGCCCGGAATCAACCACCAATCGAATACCTTCAATCGTCAAAGAAGTCTCAGCAATATTGGTCGCTAACACCACCTTTCGACGCCCTTTCTCTGATGGCGCGATCGCTTTCTGCTGTTGAGAAAAGCTGAGTTGCCCATATAGAGGACACACATCGATATCATTGGCGAATTGTTCTAGTTGAGATTCCACCTGCTTAATCGCAGAAACGCCCGGCAAAAAGGCCAGAAGTGAGCCTGACTCTTTCTCCATCAGAGAGCGAATCACGTTAGCCATTTTAGGGGCTAGATATTCATTTGCGTTAAGAGGCTGATAACGGAAATCGACCGGAAAGGTGCGACCTTGTGATTCAACGTATTTGGCATTCGGCAGCAAAGTTTGCAGAGCTTGTTGATCTAAAGTTGCCGACATCACTACCACTTTCAGATCGTCACGCAACGCCTCTTGGATCTCTAAGCTAAACGCCAATGCGGTATCGGCGTGAATACTGCGCTCGTGAAATTCATCAAAGATCACCATATCAACCCCAGTTAATTCAGGGTCGGTTTGGATCATTCTTGTCATGATCCCTTCAGTAACAATCTCTAAGCGAGTCGCACTGCTGCTTTTAGATTCACCACGAACTCTAAAGCCAATGCTCTCTCCCACCTTTTCTCCCAATTGGCTCGCTAAGTAAGTAGCAATATTCCTTGCAGCCAAACGCCTCGGTTCAAGCATGATGATTTTGCCTTGAACGGCGTTGGTCTTAACTAACTGTAAAGGGAAGAATGTTGACTTACCCGCACCGGGAGCGGCCTTTAGAATAAGTTGAGTGTGTGTTTCTACGCCAGCGAGCAGATCTGGCATCACAGCTTCTATGGGCAGTTGTGGCAATGGGAGAACCTTGTGGTGTAATGTTGGCAACATTGTACATAAAAACCTACCTGTCTAAATAAGTAATATGCACTTCAATCCGCCATTAGAGCCTGCGACTCTTATTAAACGCTATAAACGTTTCCTCACTGACATCCAACTTCCTGACGGTAGCGAGCGTACTATTCACTGCGCTAACACTGGAGCGATGACAGGATGTGCGACTCCTGGCAATACGGTGTGGTACTCAACCTCCGATAATGCAAAGAGAAAGTACCCAAACAGCTGGGAGATCTCAGAAACAGACAAAGGTCATCGTATTTGTGTAAATACTGCGCGGGCAAACCAGCTAGCAGTGGAAGCAATTGAAAATGGGACTATAGTTGAACTCTTAGGTTATAACGCGTTACGAACCGAAGTGAAATATGGCAGTGAGAATAGTCGCATTGATATTCTGCTTGAAGATAACGAAAAGCCGCCTTGCTATATCGAAGTGAAAAGCGTCACTTTGCTCGACGAGCTAGAAACGTCAACTAAAGGGCAAGGTTTTTTCCCTGATGCGGTCACAACCAGAGGCCAAAAACATCTGCGTGAACTCACAGAAATGGTCGAATCTGGAAATAGAGCCGTACTTTTATTCACTGTTTTACATTCAGGTATTGAAAAAGTGTCTGCGGCACACCATATAGACGCCAAATATTCGTTATTACTAAAACAAGCACAAGACGCTGGAGTTCAAGTGCTTTGCTATAAAGCAGAGCTCAGCAGTACTCAAATACAACTAAAACAAGCTGTTGAATTTATCAATAGCTAGGCAAAGATGCTGAACTAATCACATTGATTGCAAGTTTGAATAAGAGTATTTGCCACCATTCGTTCTTTCTGCTATAGATACCCGCCTTAAAATTAGCTGCTTTGCAGTTGACTAGGTGTAAATAGGAGATGCTGTATGCCAGAATCTAAGAAAAAAGCGCTAGGCATCCTAGCCATCGCAGGTGTTGAACCGTACCAAGAGAAGCCAGGTGAAGAGTACATGTCACCTGAGCAAACGGAACATTTTACAAAAATTTTAGCAGCTTGGCGCAACCAGCTCAGGGAAGAAGTTGATCGTACTGTGCACCACATGCAGGACGAAGCAGCGAATTTCCCAGACCCAGTTGACCGTGCTTCTCAAGAAGAAGAATTCAGCTTAGAGTTACGTAACCGTGACCGTGAGCGTCGTCTTATCAAAAAAATTGAGAAGACATTAGACAAGATCAAAGAAGACGATTTCGGCTTCTGTGATTCTTGCGGTATCGAGATTGGCATTCGTCGCCTTGAAGCTCGTCCAACTGCTGATCTTTGTATTGACTGTAAAACACTTGCAGAGATCAAAGAAAAACAGATGCAAGGTTAATTCTTGCAGATGTAAAGAAAGGGAGCCTTGGCTCCCTTTTTTGTTTGTTATCCAAGCGAAGTATTTCACACGCTTTATAGTAAATAGCAGCTTTAAGCCTTAGTTCTATACATCAAACCTTGTTCTATAGATTGAAGCTTAGTTCTAGGCATTAAAGCTCTTGTCAAACGTCTTAAGAATCGGCTACTGCGGTACCATTTAGATTAGGTTGTTCACTCATGAATTATATCGGGCGCTTTGCACCATCACCGTCAGGTCCTCTTCATTTTGGCTCACTTGTTGCTGCTCTTGGTAGCTACTTTCAAGCGAAATCTAACCAAGGAAAATGGTTAGTTCGTATGGAAGACCTCGACCCGCCAAGAGAAATGGCCGGCGCTGCAGACCTCATTCTTAAGACGCTTGAGGCTTACCATCTATTTTGGGATGGTGAAGTCGTCTATCAAAGCCAACGTCATGACTTGTATCAAGCTCAAATCGATCAATGGGTTGCTGACAATCAAGCCTACTACTGCCAATGCACCCGCAAGCAGATAAAGGCTTTGGGCGGCTTTTACAATGGTCACTGTCGAGATGTAGGCCTAATCGATTCAGGTGAACAGGCGGTGCGCTTGTGCATGGACTTTCCAGTAGAGTCCTTTGATGATGTTCGCCACGGCACCATTCAAATCCCTAAAGCACTAGCTGTAGAAGATTTTATTATTAAACGCAGAGATGGATTGTTTGCCTATAACTTGGCCGTTGTCCTTGATGACATCGAACAAGGAGTAACAGAAGTCGTAAGAGGCGCAGATCTGATAGAACCCACCGGTCGACAAATCAGTTTGTATAAGACGCTCAAGCAAAAAACAGTGAGCTACTTGCACTTACCATTGGCAACCGATGGCTTGGGGAATAAACTGTCAAAACAGAACCATGCCACCGCGATAGATCTCGACAACCCAAAACCAACGCTGCTCAACGCGATGCGATTCTTAGGTTTTGATATCCCGACGGCTCTTTGTGAGGCTTCAATGGATGAGATTTTATTGTGGGGCTGCCAGCAATGGAACGTCAATCAGTTACCTGATAGTTTACAAAAAGAGCACTGTAATTAGCTCGAAACTCACGGCAAATAGCAAAAACGACACATAAAAATGCCATAACCAACCACTGTGGTTAAGCAGACGATGTTCTCAAATGGCTCGCGCTAAGCTATTATTAGCCGCAATTAAACTCTGCACTACCACTTTGGACTAAGAGAAAAACAAAGTTGGCGATACCTACTTTGTTCTAAACTAATGAATACAAACGACAATACCCCAAGCGAACAACGCGGATTCCACGAATTAGCTCTGAATATTTATACTCGTCAAGAGCACAATATTTCACGCAAGCAGATCAGCGACAACGCACTAAAAGTGCTATATCGCCTGAATGGTGCGGGTTTTGACGCATTTCTAGTCGGTGGTGGTGTGCGCGATATCTTATTAGGCTCTCAGCCAAAAGATTTTGATATTGCGACCAACGCAACGCCAGAGCAAATCAAACACCTCTTCAGAAACTGTCGTCTTATCGGTCGCCGTTTCCGCTTGGCACATATCATGTTTGGTCGCGACATCATTGAAGTGGCAACTTTCCGTGGTCACCACCAAGAACCATCGAAGAACGTTTCTGCACAATCGAAAGAAGGCATGCTACTTCGCGATAACGTGTACGGCAGTGTTGATGAAGATGCAGAGCGTCGTGATTTCACAATCAACGCGATGTACTACAACATTGCAGACTACAGCATCCACGATTACGCGGGTGGTGTAGAAGATTTAGAAGATAAACTGATCCGCCTGATTGGCGATCCAGAAACGCGTTACCGCGAAGACCCAGTACGTATGCTACGTGCAATGCGCTTCGCCGCTAAACTGGATTTCGACATCGAAGAAGACACGGCTGACCCGATTGAAGAGTTAGCTCACCTTCTAAGAGATATCCCAGCAGCGCGCCTTTACGAAGAGTCTCTGAAATTACTGCAATCAGGTCACGGTTTAGAAACCTACCACTTGATGCGCGAGTACAATCTATTCCAACAGATGTTCCCAGCGGTAGCGGAGCACTTCACCGAAGATTACGACTCTCACACAGAGCAGATGCTTGATTTGGTTCTCGATTCAACCGACCTTCGCATCGAAGATGGTAAGCGAGTAAACCCAGCATTCATGTTCGCAGCGATGCTTTGGTACCCAATGAACAAGCTGGCAGACAAACTTGTCGCTGAACAGGGTATGGCACACTACGATGCGATCATGGAAGCGAGTAACATCATTCTAGATCAGCAAGTAAAGTCTATTGCGATTCCTCGTCGTCACACAGCAACCATTCGCGAAGTTTGGCAACTGCAACTTCGACTGCCTCGTCGCAACGGTAAACGCGCTGTTCGTCTAATGGAATTAAACAAATTCCGTGCAGGCTACGATTTCCTAGAAATGCGTGGTGAGATTGAAGGTGGCGAAACCAAAGAGTTAGCAAAATGGTGGGAGCGTTATCAGACTGCAGGTCGTAACATGCGTCAAGCAATGGCTAACGACGTTGCAGCACCATCAAAGTCAGGCCATCGTCGCCGTAAGACTTACCGAAACAAAAAGAGTAAGCAATCAGAATGATAACTGCTTACATTGCGGTCGGCAGCAACCTTGCCGACCCAGTTAGCCAAGCAAATTTGGCTATCGAAACGCTAAAAAGCCTACCGCGATCAACGTTTATTGCGACCTCTCAGCTATATAGTAGCACTCCAATGGGACCGCAAAATCAACCAGACTACATCAACGCGGTAGTCGCTATCCAAACCGAATTAACGCCAATTGAACTGCTTGATTGCACTCAAAAGATCGAACTAGAGCAAGGGCGCGTCCGTAAAGACGAACGTTGGGGACCAAGAACCTTGGATCTCGACATTGTGCTATACGGCAATGAGGTGATCGATTCAGAGCGCTTAATCGTTCCTCATTATGGAATGAAAGAACGAGAGTTTGTACTCTACCCGCTTGCTGAAATCGCACCAAGTTTACAACTCCCTGATGGGACTGAGCTGACAGAACTACTGAAAATAGTAGATAAGAACGGGCTCAATGTTTGGCAACAATAGCCAAGCGCATTAAGGAAAACCAATGAAAAAAGTAACCATTAACGACCTGATCAAATGCAAACGTGAAGGCCGTAAATTTGCGACTTCGACAGCTTATGATGCGAGCTTTGCTCAATTATTCGAAAGCCAAGAAATGCCAGTTCTGCTTGTCGGTGATTCACTGGGTATGGTTTTACAAGGCCATAACGATACATTACCAGTAACTGTTGAAGACATTGCTTACCATACTCGCTCAGTGCGTGCTGGTAGCCCGAACTGTCTTCTTATGGCTGACATGCCTTTCATGAGCTACGCAACGCCAGAACAAGCTTGTGAGAGCGCAGCTACCTTGATGCGTGCTGGTGCGAACATGGTAAAAATCGAAGGCGGAAGCTGGTTGGTTGATACTGTGAAAATGCTAACAGAACGCGCAGTACCAGTATGTGCGCACTTAGGCTTAACGCCTCAATCTGTGAACATCTTTGGTGGTTACAAGATTCAAGGTCGTGACGACGAGCAAGCCGACAAAATGGTTGCTGACGCGTTAGCACTGCAAAACGCAGGCGCTCAAATCGTTCTACTTGAATGTGTGCCAGCTTCATTGGCAAAACGAATTACAGAAGCTTGTGACGTACCGGTTATCGGTATCGGCGCAGGTAATGTTACCGATGGTCAGATCTTGGTTATGCATGACATGTTCGGTATTTCTGCGAACTACATGCCGAAGTTCTCTAAGAACTTCCTAGCAGAAACAGGTGATATGCGTAAGGCAGTAGCTCTATACAAAGAAGAAGTAGAGAGCGCGCGCTTCCCTGATGAAGCTCATACAATCGCTTAGGAGTAAGTATGCAAACTTTTGCTGAAATAGCAGCTCTTCGTGAGCAGATTAAACAGTTTAAGCGTGATGGACGTACGGTTGCTTTTGTACCGACAATGGGAAACCTGCATGAAGGCCACCTGACTCTGGTAAAGAAAGCTCGTGAACTGGCCGACATCGTTGTGGTAAGCATCTTTGTAAACCCAATGCAGTTTGACCGTGCAGACGACCTAAACAACTACCCTCGAACGTTAGAAGCAGATTTAAGCAAACTAACAGGTGAAGGGGTTGAGCTAGTATTTACACCAACGCCAGAGGTGATGTACCCAGATGGATTAGACAAGCAGACGTTTGTTGAGGTCCCTGGCATATCTCACATGCTTGAAGGTGCCTCTCGTCCAGGTCACTTCCGTGGTGTATCAACCATTGTCACTAAACTGTTTAATATCGTTCAGCCAGACTTTGCATGCTTCGGCGAGAAAGACTTTCAGCAACTTGCTGTTATTCGCCAGATGACCACTGATTTAGCATTAGACATTGAAGTTGTCGGCGTTGCGACCGTTCGTGAAATGGATGGTTTGGCAATGAGCTCTCGCAATAGCAACCTAACGATTGACGAGCGCCAACGAGCGCCCGTTTTAGCGCGTACTATGCGCTGGATCAGCAGCGCTATTCGTGGTGGTCGCGATGATTACGCATCAGTGATTGAAGATGCTACTGACCAGCTACGCGCTGCAGATCTTCAACCTGACGAAATCTTCATTTGTGATGCTAAAACTCTGCAAGCGATCACTTCAGAATCAACTCAAGCAGTGATTCTAATGTCGGCTTTCCTAGGTAAGACGCGTCTTATCGATAACCAAGTTCTCGATTTGGTAACGGAAACCAAAGAAGAAGTGAAAGAAGAAACGACTGAATAGTCGGCTTCTGCTCTTAACGCAAAACAAAAAAAGGTCGATGTTATATCGACCTTTTTCTTTACCTGTTACTTAGATGAACCAAAGGTTAGCTACGTAAGCCAATACCCTTTGTCACTAGGTAGTGTGCAATGCCATACAACAGCACGATAAACACACCTAGTACGCCAAACGACGTCACGATCCCCACATCAGACACACCCAAGAAGCCATATCTGAACGCGTTAACCATGTACACGATAGGGTTCAACTTCGATACACCTTGCCAGAATTCAGGCAATAGACTGATCGAGTAGAACACACCACCAAGGTACGTCAGCGGCGTTAAGATAAAGGTTGGGATAATAGAGATATCATCAAACGTGCGTGCGAATACCGCGTTAATCAAGCCACCCAAAGCGAATACTACCGACGTTAAAAATACCGTCGCAATGATCACGCCCCAATGGTCAACTTGTAAGTCGACAAAGAACAACGACACGAAGGTTACTATGGTACCCACTAACAAGCCACGAACCACACCACCCATTACGAAGCCGGCGATAATCACGTAGTTAGGAACAGGCGCTACAAGCAGCTCTTCAATGTTCTTCTGGAACTTGGCACTAAAGAACGATGAAGCAACGTTGGAATATGAGTTGGTGATCACCGACATCATGATCAGACCGGGAACAATGTATTCCATGTAGCTAAAGCCGTTCATTTCACCAATACGCGCACCAATCAGGTTACCGAAGATGATGAAGTAAAGCGTCATGGTAATCGCTGGCGGCACCAGAGTCTGCACCCAGATACGAGTAAAGCGATTGATCTCTTTGGTCAACAAACTGCAGAAAGCGGTCCAATATAGGCTGTACATATTATTTACTCCCCTCACGGACGATACTCACAAATAGCTCTTCTAGACGATTTGCTTTGTTACGCATAGAGAGGACTTTAACCTGTTGCTCGCTCAATTGAGCAAAGATGGTATTCAAACCTAGGTTCTTGTCGATTTCGATTTCTAGCGAGCCATTGACCATCACTTGGCTATTCACGCCTTCAAGCTTAGGTTCAGTCGTGCCCTCTTCCAGATCCAGAATAAAGGTCTCAGCACTCAATTTGCCCAACAGCGCTTTCATTGTTGTGTTCTCAATCAGCTCACCGCGATTGATGATACCAATGTTGCGACACAGCATTTCTGCTTCTTCTAGGTAGTGCGTGGTCAAGATAATGGTAATGCCCTGCTTCTCATTGATCTCTTTTAGGAATTCCCACATTGAACGACGTAGTTCAATATCAACGCCTGCTGTCGGTTCATCAAGGATCAACAAATGAGGTTCATGCATCAATGCACGCGCGATCATCAAACGACGCTTCATACCACCAGACAAGTTACGCGCGCGTTCGCCACGCTTTTCCCACAGATCGAGTTGAGATAGGTACTTTTTCGCTCGCTCTTTCGCTAATGCTTTTGGCACGCCGTAATAACCCGCTTGTTGCAGCACGATCTGTTCAACGGTTTCAAACGGGTTAAAGTTAAACTCTTGAGGCACAAGGCCTAAGTTCTGCTTCGCCAATTCCAGATCGGTATCAATGTCGTAGCCGAACACTTTAACCTTGCCTGACGTTTTATTTACCAGTGAAGAGATAACACCAATGGTGGTTGATTTACCCGCACCATTGGGACCAAGTAGTGCGTAAAAGTCGCCTTTTTCTACTTGTAAACTAACGCCCTTAAGAGCCTCGAAGCCCCCAGCATAAGTTTTTCTTAATTGCTCAATTTCTAATGCATACATAGAGATAGACTGCCATTTGCTATAGATAAGATGTAGACGACCGAGCTTGAGGAAGAGAGTAATGCTTAAAACGAACTAGCTGAAAGCTAACCCAAACTTGTTAACTCGGCCATTTTGCGAACAAGTTTATCGTTGATTGACGATGAATACAAATATCGTGTGAGAGTTTCTTTCGAAAACAAATAAGCGTCTTGGCTACGTGAAGACTAAATCAACGTTCAATAAATATAAAAATGCCGCTAAGTGATTCACTTAACGGCATTAATGATCAGTCTTGAAGTGAGCGTCTATGGCTTATTCATATCAGCTTATTACTGAAAAATTAAACTGACTCAAATTGATGCTCATCTCTGTCGACATAGCTTGTTGCTGCCGTCAGGGCTTCATATCTGAATCGATAAGTGTTGGATTCAGGTACTAGGTCAATCACATGGAACTTCTCTAGTTGTTGACGAGTATTCTCATTAGGACACAGCAGATACACCTCACACTGCGCATCCAATGCATCTTTAATCGCATTCTCTAGCGCTAGGCCAACAGTGACATCAATCATAGGTACATCTGTCAGGTCTAGAATCATCGCTTCATAGTCAGAGATACTTGAGTGCTGACGTGAAATCGCCTTTGAAACGCTGAATATCATCGGCCCTGATAGGTAGAAGAATAGCACCTTACCATTGGCACTATCGAGTAACTGACGTTCGCTATCAGTCAATGGGATATCGTCTTCATCATCACCATCACTGATCGCCTTAACTTGTCTGGCTTGCTCTCGGCTTAATCTTTCAATAATCAGAATATTCGAGATAAACACACCCAGTCCAACGGCAATAATCAAGTCAACAAACACAGTCAATAGCATCACGCCGTACATCACGCCCATGCCGGCATAGCTAACCTTGTGCGCGCGCTGGATAAAGCTCCAATCTAGGATATTGAAACCAACATACATCGCGATACCAGCCAGCACTGCCATAGGAATCGGTTCTGTTAAACCACCTGCAACCAATACCACGAGCGCAAGTACTAAAGCTCGAATAACACCTGAAAGCGGAGAACGCGCTCCCACCTGAATATTGGTTACAGTCCCCATAGTGGCACCCGCGCCAGGTAGTGCACCAAACAGGCCAGAGATCATATTGGCAATGCCTTGGCCACGAAGCTCTTTGTCTGAGTCATGCTCTTTACGAGTCAATGAATCTCCGATAACCGCGGTCAAAAGCGTATCAATACAACCTAATGTACCAAGCACCAAGGCATCGATAACCATAGTAGTAAACTGTTCAGCGCTGATCGTAGGGATAACGAGGGAAGGTAAACCAGCTGGGATTTCACCAATACGGCGAATAGAGTCGGTATCAAAAATAATGACGGACAAGAGCGTTACAGCCACTAACGCAACCAGTTGAGCAGGCACATACTTACGATACTTAGCGGGGAAGCCAAAAAGAATACCGAGTGTCAGAGCACCTAGAAATAGCTCACTCACTTTTAAGTTTGCTAGCGTATCAGGTAAAGCAGAGAGCGTGCCCATTACACCACCGGATGGAGCGGCATGCCCTAACAATGGAGACAGCTGCAAGATAATCAGAATAACGCCAATGCCCGACATGAATCCGGAGATCACGCTATATGGCATCAAAGTGACGTATTTTCCTAGCTTTAACGTACCAAGTAATATCTGGAATGCACCGGCCATCATCACGACAGTAAAGGTCATTGCCATACCCGTTTCAGGATATTTAGCAACCATACTCGTCATTACGGCAGTCATGATCACCGTCATCGGGCCGGTAGGTTCAGAAATCAAACTACTCGAACCGCCAAACAATGCTGCAAATAGGCCAACCATAATGGCGCCCCACAAGCCAGCTTCAGCTCCCGCGCCAGAAGCAACACCAAATGCCAATGCTAAAGGTAACGAGATGATGGCTGTAGTTACACCGCCAAACATATCCCCTTTGAGATTGATATCCGTAAAACGACTTCCAAACAAAACACACCTTCCTGATGATGAAATGACAAACCTTATCACTTTAGCAAATGTATCAAGTGTTCAGAAAGTGTTAATTCAATCACATTATTCATGTCTTATAACCGGATTATTGATAGTGGGCTAAGTTTATGATTTTCCGTACTAGAACACGTCAGATGAGTACATTTTGACGCAGTTTTTACGAGATTGAATTTGTAACATTGTGTATAGTTAAGCATCTTAATTGAGGGATGTAAGAAGCAAGATGCCAGAAATAAAACAGCTTTTTGAGAACAATTCCAAATGGTCTGAAGAAATTCGCTCTGAAAGACCTGAGTATTTTACAACGCTTGAAGAGGGTCAAAGCCCTGGTTTTCTATGGATAGGTTGTTCAGATAGCCGAGTTCCAGCCGAGCGCCTGACTGGCTTATATTCTGGAGAACTGTTTGTTCACCGAAACGTGGCCAACCAAGTGGTTCATACAGACCTAAACTGTCTATCTGTTGTTCAGTACGCAGTAGATGTGCTTAAAGTGAAACACATTATTGTCTGTGGTCACTACGGTTGTGGCGGTGTTAACGCGGCGATTGATAACCCGAAACTTGGTCTTATCAACAACTGGTTACTGCACATCCGTGACAATTACCTAAAATACCGCAAGCAAATCGAGGGGCTTCCTCGTGAGCAATGGGGTGACAAGTTATGCGAAATTAACGTCGCAGAACAGGTTTATAACCTAGGTAACTCAACCATTATGCAAAATGCGTGGGAGCGTGGCCAAGACGTTGAAATCCATGGTGTGGTTTATGGTATTGGCGATGGCAAGCTACAGGACCTTGGCGTACGTTGCTCAAGTAACGATACTTTAGAGAACAGTCACTTAGATGCATTAAACAAGATCTTAACGACGCCTCTTCTTAGTCAACAAAGCTAACCCATTCCGTCATATATACAAAAAGCCCGCATCAAGCGGGCTTTTTAATGACTTCTAAACCACAAGCGTAATGATTACTCTTGAGGTACTACCTTACCGATGTACGGTAGGTGACGATATTTTTGAGCGTAGTCGATACCTACACCAACAACGAACTCGTCTGGGATTTCGAAACCAATCCACTTCGTATCAACTTCAACTTCACGACGTGAAGGCTTATCTAGTAGCGTACAAATCTCGATAGACTTAGGACCACGAAGGCTCAGAATCTCTTTTACTTTAGTCAGCGTGTTACCTGTATCGATAATATCCTCTACAAGTAGAACGTCTTTACCTTGGATGTCGTCATCTAGGTCTTTCAAAATACGAACATCACGTGAACTTTCCATGCCGTTGCCGTAGCTAGACGCAGTCATGAAATCAACTTGGTGAGTTAAATCGATAGCACGAGCAAGATCCGCCATAAAGACAAAAGATCCACGTAATAAGCCAACTAAAACTAGATCTTCACTACCCTTGTAGTGTTCCGTGATCTGTTTGCCTAGTTCGTTCACTCGATCCTGAACTTCTTGCTCAGAGATCATGACTTCAACTGTATGCTTCATACTGCTCTCATTTTATTTGGTGATTGCGACAAGTGTAGACAGTTCTGCCATCGGCGCCGCTCAATTTGTGCGTAAGTCTAGCACTGCTCAAATACCCACACCACCTTATGGTTCAAATTTACTGTCAGATTATCAACGATAATACGCGTTGATGCCTTGTCCGATACTCTCTTCCTTTCACATCAATACTGATCACGCTTTATGTATCAAGTTTGATGTAACTGTCTATTAAATAAGCTCAAAGGATTGACCATTCGCATATGCACCATTACACTCATCTTGGCTTAAATAATAATAAAATCATTAATATAAAAATTTCGTTGGCAAGGAAAATAAAATGGACTCAATATCTAAGAGACCTAGAACTAGGCTTTCACCTTTAAAAAGAAAACTTCAATTGATGGAAATCGCTCTTGAGGTATTCTCTCGCCGCGGCATCGGTCGTGGTGGTCACGCTGACATTGCAGACATCGCTCAGGTGTCTGTGGCAACCGTATTTAACTACTTCCCTACTCGTGAAGATCTAGTTGATGAAGTGCTAAATCATGTTGTCCGTCAATTCTCGAACTTCCTTTCAGACAATATCGATCTAGATATTCACGCAAAACAAAACCTACATAATATTGCGACTGAAATGGTGACGTTAGTGGCTCAAGATAGCCATTGGTTAAATGTATGGTTCGAATGGAGCGCTTCGACTCGTGATGAAGTATGGCCGCTATTCGTAACAACGAACCGCACTAACCAAATGTTAGTACAAAACATGTTTAGCAAAGCGATTGAACGCGGCGAAGTCTGTGACGATCACGACCCTAAACATCTAGCGAATCTATTCCACGGCATTTGCTACTCGCTATTCATCCAAGCGAAACGTGTAGAAACGCCAGAAGAGCTTTCAAGCTTAACGGATAGCTACTTGAACATGCTGTGCATTTATAAGTAGATTCGAGATTCGAGATTCGAG